>NZ_JALCYU010000009.1:0-235935 GCF_023507765.1 Chromobacterium sp. IRSSSOUMB001 | reverse complement strand
CGCTTTATTGGAGATGTGGGCGTCCGGGAAGTGGACCAACCGCGATACCTGTGTGCGGCAGTGTTATCGCCTGGCGGGGTTCAAGAATATGGTCACTGCCCGCCAGGCGCTGGTGGGCGCGCCGATGCCAGAGCCTTTGGCCGTCCGAAGGCAACGCGCCATGTGGGAGACGCCATAGGCGGCTGCTCGGCGGGCCTATCGCATTGAATCGTTTCCGCGTGGGTATCGCTGCGCTTCTCCCACCCTACGATTGGGGGCGTAGGGCGTTTTAGGCGCAGCTGCCGAAGGCCTTCAGCCTCTCCACATCCACCAGCGTGATGTCGCGTCCGTCCACCTGGATCAGCTCCGCTTCGATCAACTGGTGCAGCATGCGCGAGAAGGTTTCCGGGGTCAGGTTGAGCCGGGAGGCGATCAGGCTTTTGTTCACCGGCAGCGATACCTGCGGCGTGAGGCTGTCGCCCTCCTCCGGGATGTGTTGCAGCAGATAGCCAATCACCCGCTGCAAGGAGCTTTCTATGGAGTAGCGCTCCACGTCCCGCACCAGGCCGTGCAGGCGCAACGACAGGCCGGCCAGCAAGCGCCGGGCAAAGGCCGTGTCGTGGTCTATCGCTTGCAGGATGCCGGCTGCTTCCACTTTGAGCAGCATGCCGTCTTCCAGAAACTGGGCCATTACCGGGCAGGGCCGGCCCAGGAACATCACCGCCTCGGCAAAGCTCTGGCCGGGGTGGACGATTTCCATCACTTTTTCACTGCCCTGCGCCGAGGACAGCGCCAGCTTTACCCGGCCGTACACCACCAGGAACATGCCGTCGCAGGGATCGCCCTTCTGGAAGATCACCTGGCCTTTAAGGCCGCGCAGTTCTTGGGTGTACGGCACCAGCGCTTGTATCTGTTCCGGGGAGAGTTGCTGAAACAGCGGCTGGTGGCGCAGGAAGGAGGGAATGTCCAGATGGCTCATGACGGTGTGGCTCGATAAGGGTGGGGGCTTACACTATAAAATCGCGCTCCGCCCACGGCCATGCGCCATTGGCAGCAGCGGCCTAGTTCGATGTGATTAGAGCCGGCCGCGTGGCGGGAGAAACGGGGAATTGTCTTGTCAGCCTTCTTTGAGCACGACAGGCGAGTCTTCCAGGCCCCAGTCGCCGTGCAGATACCAGTCATCGCCCAGCACTTCCGCCGGGTGCTGGGTGCGGCTGGAGCCGTTGCCGCATTGCAGGGAGTGGGCGGGGCAATACAGATCGCAACCCCAGCAGATGCGTTCGGGGTGGGCGGGGTGAAGCGGGAATTTTTTGGCCATGGAATCCTTCTGTGTTCGCGATGTTCATCATTTTCGAATCCGCTTCGCGGATGATGATTTAGGGCCGGTTCCGCCGTGACCGAGCGAGGCAAGCGCAGCGTCGCGAGGGAATAAAACGGAAAGGGAGATTTGCGCGGCCAAATCTCCCTTTACCCTAAAGGCCGCCCTGCAAGCCTGGCCTACGGCTTCCCGCCGGGTCCCGTCAGGCCCGAGGCGCGGCTGAACTCGCACCGCGCTAACGTCGCGGTGCTCGAACAAGCAGCCGCTTAAAACCTCGGGCCTGCCACCCGTCGGCAGGCTTGAAGGGAGCTGGGGCACGTCGAATTCGTATTTGCCTGCGTCTCTTAACCCGCCCCTCGGGAACCTGAAAAAGAAACGGAACCATGCCATGCATAGCGCAGACGGACTTGGCGCAACATCAAACAATTGCCATTCAGCCCGCTAAAGCGGCTAACAAAATCCCTGAGGCAAGGCGCGCCGACGCAGACAGTACATTGAGTACGGCAAGTCGGCGCAACGCAGCATCAGGGGTTTTGTTTGCTGCGTTCATGCGGTAAGGCTGGCATACAGCCGGGTCAACGCCTGCGGCAACCTCTCCGCCTGCCGCACCAGCGCATAACCGTTGCGGCCGAACAAATGCGGCAGGTAGTCGCCCGCCTCGCGGTCTATGGTCACGCAGAACGGCGTCAGGCCGGCGCGGCGGGCTTCCAGCACCGCCTGGCGCGTGTCTTCTATGCCGTAGCGGCCTTCGTAATGGTCCAGATCGTTGGGCTTGCCGTCCGAGATCAGCAACAACAAACGGCGCCGCGCCGGCCGCTGGCTCAGGATGCGGGCGCACTGGCGGATGGCCGCGCCCATGCGGGTGTAGTAGCCGGGCCGGATGGCGAGGATGCGGCCGCGGGCGGCGTCGTCGTAACGCTCGGCAAAGTCTTTGAGGATTTGCAGCCGCACTTCCTGCCGCCGCAGCGAGGAGAAGCCGTACAGGCCGAAGTCGTCGCCGCTGGCGCTCAGAGCCTCGGCGAACAGCAACAGGCTGTCGCGGATCACGTCGATTACCCGGCCGGTTTCGCCCAGCCAGCTTTCGGTGGACAAGGACAGGTCAGCCAGGGTCAGGCAGGCCAGGCTGCGCTCGCCCGGCGGCCAGTCCTGATACAGCGCCGGCTCGCTGAGCGCCGCGCCGCCGCGTCGTTCCGCGAGGAAGCGGATCAGCCGGTCCAGATCGATGTCCGGCCCTGCGGTTTCGCCGCTGCGCCGGCGGCGCTCCGGCGCCAACGACTGGAATTGCCGCCGCAGCCGGCGCGCCAGCGGCTGCAAACGCTCCGGCAGCGGGGACGGCGCGGCGTCGCGGGGCAGCATCGGCCGCAATAGGCAGTGGTCCTCCACCAGGCATTGCCGCTTCCAGTGCCATTCCGGCAGCTTGATGCCCGGCCCCAGCGGGGTGTCGTCGTAGGCGGCGGCCGGCAGGTCGAGATCGAAACGCAGCCGGCTGCCGCGAGTGTGGGCGTCTTGGCCCAGGGTCAGCCGGTTCATGTCTTCGGCGGCGATTTCGCCATTGCCGTCATCGTCGTCGTCGTTGTGGCGGTTGACTTTGACGTATTCGTCCCAGGTGAACAGGCTTTCCGCGCGGAACACCATCAGCATGCCGTTCTTGCGCGGATCCTGTTCCATGCGCCGGGCGCGATAGCGGCGGCGCTGACGCTGGGCGTCCTTGCCGCCTCCGCGTTCGCCGTCGGCGTGGCGGCTGCCCTGCCCGTCCGCCTCCGCCAATGGCGGCTGCGGATGCAGCCACAGCGGCACCGGCTGCGGCGGCCGGCTCAACGGCGGCAGCGTCACGGCGTGTTCCGGCCGGCTCAGCGCCGCCTGGATAGCGCGCTCCACCGCGGCCTCCGCCGGCGGCAGGCTGGCGGGGTTCGGCCGCAGTTCCAAGGCGGCCGCCGCCAACCGGTGGTAAACGGCGGCCAGGCCAGGCATGTCCGCCAAGGCGCGCGCCGCGGCCAGGCGGTTGCGGCTCAGCCAGTCGCCATCGCAGCCGGCGGCGTAAGCGGCCTGGGCCAGCAGCCAGAAATAGCAGTCGCGGTTGAGGGGGGCTCTGGGAAAGCAGTCGATGCGCTCCGGCAGGTAGAGCGCCTGGCTGTCGCGCCAGGCCAGTTCCACCCTAGACCCGGTGCCGGCCAGCCGCTGCAGCCAGCCGCGGCGCGCGCCGTGCTCGGTGCCCACGGTGGAGCGCAGCGCCAACGCCGGGTCGCCGCCCATGGCGCGGAAGAACAGCGGCGCTTGCGCCGTCACCTGCGCCAGCTCCGCCGCGCATTCCGGAAAGCCGCGCCGCGCCGCGCGCCGCGCCAATTTGTCCCACCAGCCGCCGACAATGTCTTCCATGCCGCTCAGCCGGGGAATTGGGTCTGGATCACCGCCAGCAGCGCCGCCACGGTGTCGGCGTCGTCGCTCAGCGGCTCCGCCAGCGCGGTGCGGCAGGCTTGCCAGGGCGGCAGGCCGGCCTGGATCAGCTTGGCGGCGTACACCAGCAGCCGGGTGCTGGCGGCCTCTTCCAGGTCGTAGCCGGACAAGCGCCGCAGCTGGCCGGCCAGCGTCACCAGTTGGCGCGCCAGCGCTTCGCCTATCCCGCTTTCCCGCATCAGCACGCCGATTTCCACTTCCGGCGGCGGAAAATCGAAAGCCATGGCGACGAAGCGTTGGCGGGTGCTGGGTTTCAGCGTTTTCAGCACGTGTTGGTAGCCGGGGTTGTAGGACACCACCAGCATGAAGCCCGGCGGCGCTTGCAGCACTTCCCCGGTGCGCTCCACCGGCAGGATGCGGCGGTCGTCGGTCAGCGGGTGCAACACCACGGTGGTGTCTTTGCGCGCTTCCACCACTTCGTCCAGATAGCAGATGCCGCCTATCCGCACCGCGCGGCTCAGCGGGCCGTCGCACCAGACGGTGGCGCCGTCGGCGATCAGGTGGCGGCCCACCAGATCGGCGGCGCTCAGGTCGTCGTGGCAGGAGACGGTAATCAGCGGCAGGCCGAGCCGCGCCGCCATATGAGCGACGAAGCGGGTCTTGCCGCAACCGGTTGGCCCCTTGATCAGCACCGGTAATTGTTGACGCCAAGCGGCTTCGAACAGCTCGCACTCGGCGCCTTGCGGCTGGTAAAAGGGGACGGGGATAGTCAGGAGTTCAGGCGCGTTCATCGGCGTTCCTTCAGATAAAGCTGAGCAGCAGCGCGGCCGACACCAGCGCCAGCCAGCCCTGCACCAGCGCGCGCAGCCAGCGAGGCGCGTCGCGCAAGCCCATATAGCGCTCCGCCAGCAGCACGCCCTTGAGCCAGGCCAGGCCCAGCGCGATCAGCGCCAGATGCGGCAACCGGCCGCCTTCGGCCAGCCAGGCCGCCAGCAGGGTCAGCCCGGACAAGAGCAGCCACAGGCCGGTTTGCGCAAGAGGGGTGGGATAAGTCATGTGGCTAGGATGCCGATGCGGCGCGGCGGCCGCCTTGATGCGAAATAAGGCTTTGCGCGGCCGCGCTATCTCGCCACGTAGACCAGGGCGAACAACAGCAACCACACCAGATCCACCATATGCCAATAGGCGGCGGCGGTTTCCACCTCATCCATGGACTCCGGCGTGTAACGGCCGTTGCGGGCCAGTCGCCATACCGCCGCCACAATCACCATGCCCAACACCACATGCAGGAAATGAAACACCGTCAGCGACAGGTAGAACATCCAGAAATCGTTGCTGGACAAGGTGATGCCTTGCAAGGCCTTGCCCACCAGCTCATAGCCTTTCAAGCCGAGAAAGCCGCCGCCGGCCAGCAAGGTCAGCGCCAGCCAGCGCCGCCCGGCGCGTTGCCGCCCGGCGGAAAAGGCGCTGAGCGCGGCCAGCATGGCGGCGCTGCCGGCCAGCAGCAGCAGGGTGTTGAGCGTGGGCAGGCCCAGCTCCAGCTCGCCCTGCCCTGCCGCGAACAATTCCGGCTGTTGTCGGCGGGCCCAGGCATAGGCCAGGAAGAACACGCCGAACACCGCCAGCTCGGCCAGGATGAAACACCACATCGCCAGATCGCCCGGCACGCGGCGCTCGGGCTGCGCGCTCAGCTCCATGCCAAGATCTTCCGCGCCGCCATCAATCCTCGCGCTTGCCGGTGACGAAGAAGCTGATCACGTACAACACCAGCCCGCAGAAGAAGCTGATGCCAAACACCCAGCGCCCCCAGTAGATGGGCATGATCCGCTCCTGCGTCTCCATGAAGGACAGCGGCGCAGCGGACATCCGTTGCAACCACACCTGCACCGCGCCGGCGGCGGTCAGGCACAAGGTGATGGCCACAATGGACAGGGTCATCACCCAGAACGCGGTTTTTTCCACCTTCTGCGCCTGCGCGCAATTGGCCTCGCGGCCGCGCAGCAGCGGCATGGTGTAGGAGATCATGGTCAGCACCACCATCACGTAAGCGCCGTAGAAAGCCATATGGCCGTGGGAGGCGGTCACCTGGGTGCCGTGGGTGTAGTAGTTGACCACCGACAGCGTGCCGATGAAGCCCCACACCCCGGCGCCCAGGAAGGACATCACCCCGGTGCCCAGCGCCCACAGCGTGGCGGCCTGGTTGGGGTGCTCGCGGCGGCGGCGCTTGACCATATTGAAGGCGAACAGGGTCATCATGAAGAAGGGCACCGGTTCCAGCGCGGAGAAGATGGAGCCCCACAGCTGCCAGTAGGCCGGCACGCCTATCCAGAAATAATGGTGGCCGGTGCCGATGATGCCGGTGATCAGGGTCATGGCGATGATCAGGTACAGCCATTTTTCGATCACCTCGCGGTCCACCCCGGTCACCTTGACCAGGACGAAGGCCAGCATCGCGCCCATGATCAGTTCCCACACGCCTTCCACCCACAGGTGCACCACCCACCACCAGTAGTATTTGTCCAGCACCAGGTTGTTGGGGTTGACGAAGGAGAACAGGAAGAACACGGCCAGGCCCCACAGGCCCAGCATCATCACGATGCTGATGCTGGTCTTGCGGCCGGCCAGCAGGGTCATGGACAGGTTGTAGAGGAAGGACAGCGCCACCAGCACGATGCCCACTTTGGTGATCAGCGGCTGTTCCAGATAGCCGCGGCCCATGGTGGGCAGCAGATCGTTGCCGGTGAGCCGGGCCAGCTCATGGTAAGGCAGGCCCAGGTAGCCGAGTATGGTCAGCGCGCCGGCCACCAGAAACACCCAGAAGGTGATGATGGCCAGCCGCGGGCTGTGCAGTTCGCGCTCGCTCTCTTCCGGGATCAGGTAGTAGCCCGCGCCCATGAAGCCGAACAGCAGCCAGACGATCAAGAGGTTGGTGTGCACCATGCGCGCGGTGCCGAAGGGCACGGCGGGAAACAGGAAATCGCCGATCACGTATTGCAGGCCGATGATCAGACCAAACACGATCTGGCCGATGAACAGGCCGATGGCGGCGATGAAATAGGGTTTGGCCACGGCCTGCGAGCGGTAGCGCACCTGCGCGACGGCTGCGGTCGCGCCGCGCGGCGGCGTGGCCACGGTAGCGTTGCTCATTGTGTTCTCCAAAGATAAAGGGATGGGACGGGATCAGCCCTCGATATTGGGCGGCCAGTTATTGGTGTTGATCTGCGACGCGTATTTCAGGAAGGCCACCAGGTCGTCCAGCTCGGCCGGGTTCAGGTGGAACTGCGGCATCTGGCGGCGGCCCGGCGCGTTGGTCGGCATCGCCTGCATCCAGCCCTTGATGAATTCCGGGCCGCGGCGCACGTAGACGTTGCCCAGTTCCGGCCCAAAGTAGGCGCCCTCGCCTAGCAGGGTGTGGCAGCCGCCGCAGCTGCGCGTCTCCCAGATCTTCTTGCCGCGCACCGCTTGTTCGGTGAGCTGGGCCTTGGCGTTATGGCTGGGCAGGGCCAGGGTGGTGTCCAGGGTCAGCCCCAGGAACAACAGGAAAAAGAAAACCGAGCCGCCGTAAAAAATATTGCGGGCGGTCGATTTGGTGAAGCTCGCGCTCATCATGTCCTCCTCGAATGCTTGCACCGCCGGCGCGGTACTCGGGCCGAACTGTACGGATTCGGGCATTCGGGGAGCATTGATTCGAATCAACGATTTCCAGCAGTCCGGCTGCCTACACGGCGCCAGCCGCCATCGCCAGCCACAAGGAGGCCGCCATGATCCGCCCTGTCCCCCCTTCCCCGCGCCGGACTGGACGCCGCCGCCGCCATACTTCGCGCGCCATCCCACGAGTACTCGCAATGCGCGCCATCGACATCCTTGTTGAGCAACACCGCGCTTGCGGCACGCATTCACCGCCGGTGAAACGGCGATCCTCGCGCAGGACTGGGCCTTGGCCCTAAGAACGTGTTTACGATCTCGCGAGCTAAGGTGAAACAAGACGAAAACGGTTGAAGAAGCGGAACGTACAGGTGGTACATGAGCATTCTGAAAGCGTTTTTATCGCCCGCCTGAACGACATCGCGCCGGCCGGCGCGTCTTATCCTGAGGCGCTTCCCAAAAAAACAAACCCGCGCCGGCAATGCGGGCGCGGGTGCGAGAGCGCTGGCTCAGCCTATCCTCAGTCCCACTGCAGGGCGCCCTTCTTCCATTCATAGATGAAGCCGACGACCAGCACGCCCAGGAACACCGCCATCGCGCCCAAGCCAAAACCGCCCAGCTCCTTCAGCGTCACCGCCCAGGGGATCATGAAGGCGACTTCCAGATCGAACAGAATGAACAAGATGGCCACCAGGTAGTAGCGGACATCAAAGCGCATGCGCGCGTCTTCGAAGGCCTCGAAGCCGCATTCATACGGCGATAGTTTTTCCGGATCCGGCCGGTTGGGCCCCAACAACTTGCCCATCAGCAGCGGCACCACTCCCACCAGCAGTCCGACAACGATGAATAACAGGATGGGAAAGTAATTCTGCAGCATGGGGCCGACTCCTCCGGATAGTTTGCAAAAAGAGATAGACCGCCCCCAAGCGCCAAGTTTGCACCCCGAGGAAAATATACCGATGGAAAGCGGCCCGTCATGACGACCAGGCCGGGGGGGAGAGCAACGGGGATATCGGTTACACTGGGGATTCCCGCGTCGTCCGGCCACCCCGAGCGACGCGGCTCACGGCCCCGCGTCCGATCGGACCCGCTCGCCCCCGCCGCCCTGCGGCAAGCTCGCCCGCCACCCGCGGCCAGGCAGACATACCACCGCTTCGCCGGACACCTCGCTCACAACTCATATCAAGCTTCGGCGTTGCGGACCGCTCTTTACACGACCCATGACAACACAGGGCCGGCTCATCCGCTCGGCCCGCCACACCAAAGGTCTTGTCCATGCACCATGCTCTGCAAACTTTATTGGACCGGGTTCGCCTGCGCGACCCGGAACAAATCGAATTTCACCAAGCCGCGGCGGAAGTGCTGCACGGCCTGGACGATTTCCTGGGTAGCCATCCTCACTTCTTCGACCACGGCTTGCTGGAGCGGCTGCTGGAGCCGGAGCGCGTCATCCTGTTCCGCGTGTCCTGGGTGGACGATCACGGCCACGTCCAGGTCAATCGCGGCTACCGGGTGCAGATGAACAGCGCGCTGGGCCCGTACAAGGGCGGCCTGCGCTTCCATCCCTCGGTGACGCTGGGCACGCTGAAATTCCTGGCTTTCGAACAAACCTTCAAGAACGCCTTGACCGGCCTGCCGCTGGGCGGCGCCAAAGGCGGCGCGGACTTCGACCCCAAGGGCAAGAGCGAGGGCGAGGTGATGCGCTTCTGCCAGGCCTTCGCCAGCGAGCTGTTCCGCCACATCGGCGCCGAAACCGATGTGCCGGCCGGCGACATCGGCGTCGGCGCGCGCGAGATCGGCTATCTGTTCGGCCAGCACAAGCGCTTGAGCAATCAGTTTTCCGGCGTGTTCACCGGCAAAGGGCCCAGCTACGGCGGTAGTCTGATGCGGCCGGAGGCCACCGGCTACGGCCTGGCGTATTTCGTCGAGCGCATGCTGGCCACGCGCGGACAGACGCTGGCCGGCCAGCGTGCTGCCTTGTCCGGTTCAGGCAACGTCGCGCTGTACGCGGCGGAAAAGCTGCTGGCGCTGGGCGTCCAGGTAATCAGCCTGTCGGATTCGGAAGGCACGCTCAGCCTACCGGAGGGCCTCAGTCCGGACTTGCTGGCGGCATTAGTCGAACACAAGCACCAACGCCGCGGCCGGCTGGCCGCTTTCGCCGCCAACCACGGCCTGGACTTTCTCGTTGGGCAACGGCCGTGGCGTTTGCGCTGCGATATCGCGCTGCCCTGCGCCACGCAAAACGAACTGGACGCCGACGACGCGGAAGCGTTGTTGGCCAATGGCTGCTTCTGCGTGGCGGAAGGGGCCAATATGCCCTGCTCCGCTCAAGCGGCGCAGCGCTTTCAGCGGGCCGGCGCGCTGTACGCGCCAGGCAAGGCCTCCAACGCCGGCGGCGTGGCGGTGTCCGGCCTGGAAATGAGCCAGAACGCCACCCACTTGCCCTGGAGCGCACAAGAGGTGGACGCCCGGCTGCGCCGTATCATGGAGGAGATTCACGAGGCCTGCATGCGGCACGGAGCCCAGCCGGACGGCGCCGTCGACTACGCCCGCGGCGCCAATGTGGCGGCCTTTGGCAAGGTGGCGGCGGCGATGCTGGCGCAAGGCGTGATCTAAGCTAACCGCCCATGCAAAAGCCCCGCCGGGAGGCGGGGCTGTGCAGCATTGAATGGAACACGTTTTTAGAACAACTGGTCTTTGACGTTCTCCACCGCATCCTGAGCGGCTGGCTTGTCCGGCGTCTCGCTGGCGCCGCCGCTGGCGTCTCCGCCCGCGCCCGGCACTGCTCCATGGTTGTCCACTTTCAGTTCCGGATTAGTCTTTTGGAACTCTTCGTAGTAGTACTCGTCGCCGCCGCGCTGGCCGGCGCCGGCCTTGACCACGATGCCTTCCGGCACCGGCATGTCCACCTCCGGCTGGCCCTTGAGCGCGTTGGCCATGTAATTGATCCACACCGGCAGCGCCGCGGTGCCGCCGTAACCGTAGCGGCCCAACGAGCGCGGTTGATCAAAGCCCACCCAGGCGGCGGCCACCAGGTTGGGGTTGTAGCCTACGAACCAGGCGTCCTTCCAATCCGAGGTGGTGCCGGTTTTGCCGGCCAGATCGGTGCGGCCCAGGCTCATCGCTCGGTAGCCGGTGCCGTAGCGCACCACGTCCTTGAGCATGGAGCTCATGATGAAGGCGTTGCGCGGGTCTATGGCCTGCGGCGCGTTCTGGCCTGCGACGGTGGGCACGGTCTTGGCCAACACGCGGCCGGACTGGTCTTCGATACGGTCGATGAAATAGCCCTTGCTGCGGTAGCCGCCGTTGGCGAACACCGAGTAGCCCTCCACCATTTGCAGCGGCGTCACCGCGCCGGCGCCCAGCGCCATGGTCAGGTAGGCCGGATGCTGCTTGGCGGCGAAGCCGAAACGCTGGATGTATTGCTGGGCGTAATCGGTGCCGGTGGCCATCAGCACCCGCACGGACACCAGGTTTTTGGACTGGGTCAGGCCGCTGCGCATGGTGATCATGCCGGCGAATTTGCCGTTGTCGTTCTTGGGTTCCCAGCGCTGACCGTCCGCGCCCACCACCGACAGCGGCGCGTCGTTGATCATCGTGGACGGAGTCAGGCCGCGTTCGATGCCGGCGGAGTAGATAAAGGGCTTGAAGGTGGAGCCGGGCTGGCGCCAGGCCTGGGTCACATGGTTGAAGCTGCGACGGTTGAAGTCGAAACCGCCCACCAGCGAGCGGATCGCGCCGGTGCGGGTGTCCATGGACACGAAGGCGCCCTCCACTTCCGGCATCTGCACGATTTCCCAATAGCCTTTTTCATGCGCGCGGATGCGGATTACCGAACCGCGGCGGATCTGCTGCGCCGCGCTGACCTTGCCGCCCAGCGAGCGGCGGGCGAAGTCCAGGCCGTTGCCCTTGATCACCGCCACCTTGCCGCCGCGCATATAGGCGCGAACTTCCGCCGGGCTGGCGGACAAGACGATGGCCGGCAGCATGTCGCCGCTATCGCGCAGCTCGCTAATGGCGTCGTCCAGCGCCTCGGTCTGCTGTTCGCCTTCGGCGCCGGACAGTTCCACCGTGCTCTCGGGGCCGCGGTAGCCCATTTTGCGGTCGTAATCCACCAGGCCGGCGCGCAAGGCGTCGTACGCCCATTTCTGGTGGCGGCTGTCCAGCGTGGTGTAAACCTTGAAGCCTTCGGTGTACGCCGATTCGCGATAGCGCTCATACATCGCCTGGCGCACCATTTCCGCCACATACTGCGCCGGCTGGCTGCTGCTGTCCGCGCTCTGGCTGGCCAGCTTCATCGGCTCCGCCAAGGCTGCGTCGTATTGCTCCTGAGTGATGAAGTTGAGCTCGCGCATCCGGCGCAGCACGTATTGCTGGCGCAGACGGGCGCGGTCCGGGTTGACGATGGGGTTGTAGGCGGACGGCGCCTTGGGCAGGCCGGCCAGCATCGCCATTTCCGCCACGGACAAGTCCGCCAGCGGCTTGCCGTAATAGGCCTGCGCCGCGGCGGAGAAGCCGTAGGCGCGCTGCCCCAGATAGATCTGGTTGAAGTATAGCTCCAGGATCTGATCCTTGGTCAGCGTGTGTTCGATCTTGAAGGCCAGCAGCGCTTCGTTGAACTTGCGGGTAAAGGTTTTCTCGCTGGACAGAAAGAAGTTCTTTGCCACCTGCATGGTGATGGTGCTGGCGCCGGAACGAGCATGTCCGGACACCAGATTGCCAACTGCCGCGCGCACCACGCCAACGTAATCAACGCCGCTGTGCTGGTAGAAACGCTCGTCCTCTGCCGCCATCACCGCCTGCTTCATGAGCTGCGGCACTTCGTGGATGCGGGAGAAAGAACGACGCTCTTCGCCGAATTCGCCTATCAGTTGATTGTCGGCGGAATATACGCGAAGGGGAATTTTCGGACGATAGTCCGTCAGTACATCAAGACTCGGCAAGCGCGGGTAGGTTATGATGATTGCAATGGCGCCTGCGCCAGCAACCAATACGGCTCCACCTAGAAACAGACCTGCAAGTATTGCGAGGATTCGTCTTAGCATATTTACAATGGGCTTTCACTGGAAACCGGATTATAACGTCTTGTGAAAGCAGGCAAGACAAACAATGGCAGCGACAGGCCAAAAAACTGTCGCATAGGACCAATCGAGGCACCTGATGCTTATCGACAAACTCAAATCCGCCCCTCCCTGGCTAGAACAACTTGGATTGGGGAAGGCTAAAAATGTTCCAATGTTGGGACTGGATATCAGCAGCACCGCCGTCAAAATGGTGGAGCTATCCCGCTCGGGTAAAAATTGCCAGGTTGAGCGCTATGTGATTGAAACCTTGCCCAAAGACGCGATCAGCGACGGCAACCTGGTGGACATCGAAGGCATAGCGGAAACCCTGCGCCGCGCCTGGAAGCGGCTGGGCAGCCCCACCCGCCACGTCGCCATCGCCATTCCCACCGCGATGGCTATCTATAAGAAGCTGCTGGTGCCGGTCAGCCAGACCGACAACTTGGCGGAATTGATCGAATCCGAAGCCAACCAGAGCATTCCCTTCCCGCTGGAAGAGGTGAATCTGGACCATCAGGTACTGGGGCCGGCTCCGTCCAGCATCGACGATCTGGAAGTACTGCTTTGCGCCGCCCGCAAGGAAAAAGTGGAAGAACGCGTAGCGGTGGTGGAGATGGCAGGCCTGCGCGCTCAGGTGGTGGACGTCGAGTCCTTCGCCATGATGACGGCCTTTGAACAAGTCGAGCAGCAGTTGCCGGAACAAGGCATGAACCAAACCTTCGCCCTGTTCGACATCGGCGCCACCCGCATCCACTGCAACGTCATTCGCAACAACCAGCAAGTTTATTACCGCGAGCAGGTGTTCGGCGGCCAGCAATTGACGCGCGACATCCAGCGCCGCTACGGCATCAGCTACGAAGAAGCGGAAAGCGGCAAACGCGGGATGAGCCTGCCGGACGGCTATGAGTCCGAACTGATGCATCCTTTCGTCGACTCGCTAGCGCAGGAGATACAGCGCGCGCTGCAGTTCTTCTACACCACGGTCAGCGTGTCGCAATACCTGCGCGTCGACTACATCCTGTTGGCCGGCGGCTGCAGCATGCTGCCGGGGCTGGACGACGCGGTGGCCGGCCGCACCCAGATCAGCACCATGATCGCCAACCCGTTCAGCACCATGGTGCAATCCAGCCATATCCGCCTGAAGGAGCTGCTGATGGACGCGCCGGCGCTGCTGGTGGCCTGTGGCCTGGCCATGCGGAGGTTCGACTGATGATACGCATCAACCTCCTACCGCACCGCGAACAGAAAAAAGCGGCGCATCGGCTGCGCTTCCAGGTGATGTTGGGACTCACGCTGGTGGCCTCGCTGGCCTTGGTGGTGCTCAGCTATCTGATCATCGGCGGCCGCCTGTCTCATCAACAACAGCGCAACGATTTCCTGCAAGGCGAAATCTCCAAGCTGGACAGCCAAATCAAGAATATCGGCACCTTGAAAAAGCAACGCGACGATCTGCTGTCGCGCAAGCAACTGGTGGAACGGCTGGAACAGGGCCGCAACGAGGGCGTCCACGTTTTCGACCAGCTGGTGCGCCAGACCCCGGACGGCGTCTATCTAAAAAGCTTCAAGCAAGCCGGCAACCAATTCACGCTGTCCGGCTACGCGCTGTCCGGCGCGCGGGTTTCCAACTATATGCGCAGCCTGGCCCAATCCAATGTTTTTGACGCGCCGGTGCTGGTCGAAGTGAAGGCCTCAAACATCAACGGCCAGCGCGCCAACGAATTCACCCTGAACTGCAGCCTGCGCGAAGCCGCCCCGCCCAAAACCGGCCAGCCCGCCGCCGCCCACGGAGCCAAACCATGACGCTGGACGAATTGCGCACGCTGGACCCCAAGGACATCGCCAACTGGCCGCTGCAGGGTCAGGCCATCGCGCTGGCGCTGCTGGTCGCCTGCTTCGTGGGCCTCGGATATTTCTTCGTGCTCAGCGATGAACTGGACCGCCTCAACGGCGCCAAGCAGCAGGAAGAACAGCTCAAGCAGACTTACGTCGACAAGAAACGCCAGGCGGTCAACTTGGACGCGCTGCAACAGCAATTGAAGGAAATCGACGCCTCTTTCGGCGCCCTGCTCAAACAGCTGCCGACCAAATCCAACATGGACACGCTGCTGACCGAGATCAACCAAGCCGGCATCGGCCGCGGACTACAGTTCGAGCTGTTCCGGCCTAATCCGGAAATCAAGACGGCCGAAATGGCGGAAGTGCCGATCACCATTCGCCTGACTGGCAGCTATAACGACTTGGCCGCCTTCGTCAGCGATGTGGCACAGCTGTCCCGCATCGTCACCATCGTCGACATCAGCCTGACGCCGGACGCCAAGGGCGCGCGCCTGACCATGGACGCCACCGCCAAGACCTTCCGGGCGCTGGAGCCCGAGGAGCGGGCCATACAGCCGGCCCCCGCCAACAAGTGAGCCGCAAAACCCATGACAAGAACTCTCGCTTGCTTACTGCCCTTGCTGCTCGCCGCCTGCGGCAGCAGCGATACCGATGATCTGCGCCAGTGGATGCAAACCAGCACCCAGGGCCTGCGCGGCCAGATCGAGCCTTTGCCTCAGGCTCAGCCCTACCGGCCGTTCGCCTATCAGGCCTTTGACCTGCTAGACCCCTTCAACTCGCAGAAACTCGCCGCGGCCAAGAACCAGAACCTGGCAAACGCGCCGGACATGAAGCGGCCGCGCGAAGCGCTGGAAAACTACGATCTGGACAAGTTGAAGATTGTCGGCGTCATCCGCCGCGGCGGCGCCAACTACGGCTTGGTGCGCACGCCGGAAGGCGCGATTTACCGCGTTCAGGCCGGTAATTTCGTCGGGCCCAATTTCGGCCAGATCAAGAAAGTCGGCGACACGGACATCCAGTTGACCGAGACCGTGGAAGATTTGAACGGAGAATGGGTGCAGCGCAACACCAGCATGTACCTGGACGAACAAGGGCAAAACAAATGAGCAAGCACTCCATCAAACTGTTGTCCGGGCTGGGCCTGTCCCTGCTGTTCAGTTTCGCCGACGCCGGCCCGGCGATCACCGCGATCCAGCTCGCCAACGGCGACGGCGACCAACAGGTGCTGCAAGTCAGCTTTGACGGCCCCGCCGTCCAGCCCAACAGCTTCGCCATCGCCAACCCTCCGCGCATCGCCTTCGACTTCGCGGGCGCCAGCGTCAAGATGGCCAAGCCGCAGCAAGACTTCGGCGGCCCGCTGGTTAAATCGGCGGTGGCGGTGGAAGCCAACGGCCGCTCCCGGCTGGTGCTGAGCCTGAGCCGCAACGCGCTGTACAGCAGCAGCGTGGCCGGTAACACGCTGCGGGTCACGCTGAACCCGAATCTGGGCAATGCCGCTCAAGCCGCCACGCCGGTAGAGCGCCCCGCCGCAAGCCCGCAAACCGCCGCGCGCCCAAGCCAGGCTCAGATCGCCAGCGCTCAGCCGCTGGCGCTGGACTTCCGCCGCGGCAAGAACGGCGAAGGCCGGGTGGAGATCAAGCTGCCGTCCGCCAATACCCCGGTCGATATCCGCCGCGAAGGCAAACAATTGCTGGTGGACGTGCTGGGCACCCAACTAGACAGGCAGAACCAGCGACGCCTGGATGTTTCCGACTTCGGCACCCCGGTGTCCAAGATCGACGCCCGCAATCAGGGCGGCAACAGCCGCATCCAGATTCAGCCGCAGGGCGACTGGGATTTCTCCTCCTACCAGACCGACGGCCAGTTGGTCGTCGAAATCCGCCGGCCGGCGCCGGAATCCGCCGCCAGCGCCGACAGCAATCAGAAACCGCAGTACAAGGGCGACAAGCTGTCGCTGAACTTCCAGAACATCGAAGTGCGCACCGTCTTGCAGGTGATTGCCGAATTCACCGGCCTCAACATCGTCACCAGCGACTCGGTCAACGGCAATATCACGCTGCGGCTGAAAGACGTGCCCTGGGACCAGGCGCTGGACCTGATCCTGCAGACTAAGGGCCTGGACCAACGCCGCGCCGGCAACATCATTCAGATTGCGCCGCGCGAAGAATTGCTGGCGCGCGACAAGCAGGTGCAGGAAGCCAGGCAGCAGCTGGCCACGCTGGAGCCGGTGCGCTCGGAAACCTTTGTGCTGCGCTACCGCTCGGCGGAAGACTTCAAGAAGGTGCTGGACGGCACGAACACCACCGGCAAGAAGGAAAGCATTCTGACCGAGCGCGGCAGCGCGCTGATCGACCCCAAAACCAATACCCTGATCATCAACGACACCGGCAGCACCATAGACAAGATCCGCGACATCATAGGCAAGACCGATGTGCCGGTGAAGCAGGTGCTGATCGAGGCGCGAATCGTCGAAGCCACCGACAACTGGAGCCGCAATCTGGGCGTCAAGCTGTCCTATGACCGTTTTACCAGCAACGGCATCATTTCCGGCGGCGGACTGGACAACGCCATCACCAACGCCAATGGCCGTCTAAACAACGCCACCGCCAGCCCCTACGTCATCAAGCCCGGCATCAATCTGCCCATTACCAACCCCGCCGGCTCGCTAACCGCGCTTTACACCGTGGGCAAATCCGCCATCATCGGCCTGGAGTTGCAAGCACTGCAGACCGAGAACAAGGGACGGGTGATTTCCAGTCCGCGCATCATGACCGCGGATAGGCAGGAAGCCACCATAGAACAGGGTACCGAGATTCCCTATCAGGAAGCCTCGTCCAGCGGCGCCACCTCCACCTCGTTCAAAAAAGCGGTGCTCAGCCTGAACGTCAAGCCGCAGATCACGCCGGACAACCACGTGATGCTGGACATCAAGGTAAACAAGGACAGCGTCAGCCCAACGCTGACCGTGGGCGGCACTCCGGCGCTGGACACCAAGAAGGTCACCACTCAAGTGCTGGTGGAGAACGGCGGCACCGTGGTGATCGGCGGCATCTACCAACAGCAGATCAGCGACATCGTCAACAAAGTGCCGCTGCTAGGCGACATTCCCTTCCTGGGCGCGCTGTTCCGCAGTTCGCAGAAGTACGACAACCGCACGGAATTGCTGGTTTTCATCACACCGCGCGTGGTGGAGGACCTGAGCGGCAATAATCAGTAAAACCCCGGCCGCGCAGCGCCCTTGGCGCTGCTGCAACGCCGAAAGACAGCGCGGCCAAGCTCGGCTACAATGCCTGCCATGGAGAAACCGGCAGGCAATTTTTTTCTGGTCGGCTTGATGGGCGCGGGCAAGACCACGGTGGGCCGAGCTTTGGCGCGGCGCACCGACAAAACCTTTTACGACTCTGACCACGAGATCGAGGCCAGGACTGGCGTGCGCGTCGCGACCATCTTCGACATCGAGGGGGAGTTGCGCTTCCGCGACCGGGAAACCTCGGTCATCGCCGACCTCGCCCGCTTGGACAACATCGTTCTGGCCACGGGCGGCGGCGCCATCATCCGCCCGCAAAACCGCGCCTGCCTGGCCGCTCACGGCACCGTGATCTATCTGCGCGCCACCATAGACGATCTGCTGGCCCGCACCCTGCACGACAAAAACCGTCCATTGCTGCAAATCGCCGACCCCAGGGCCAAGCTGGAAAGCCTGTTCCAGGAGCGCGACCCCTTATACCGCGAGGTGGCCGACATCGTCGTCGACACCACGCAGCAGAATGTCAGCCTGCTGGTTGCCCGCCTGATGGAGCAACTCGCCGGCCTCCCCCCCAAACACAGACCCGCACAAGGAAGCTGATTGTGATTACCCTCGACCTGATCCTGCCCGACACCCGTTACCCGATTCACATTGGCCGGGACTTGCTGGAACAGGTCGAGTTGCTGCTTCCCCACCTGCCCTTGCCCAAGGTCGCCATCGTCTGCAACGAGACCGTGGCGCCGCTCTATCTGGCCCGGCTGCAACAGGCGCTGGCCCAACATCGGATCGAGTCCTTCAGCGTTGTGCTTCCGGATGGCGAGCAGCACAAGGACTGGAATACGCTGAACCTGATTTTCGACGCCTTGCTGTCGCGCAACGCCGAACGCAAGACCACCTTGATCGCGCTGGGCGGCGGCGTCGTCGGCGACATGACCGGCTTCGCCGCCGCCTGCTATCAACGCGGCGCGCCCTTCATCCAGATTCCCACCACTCTGCTGGCGCAAGTCGACTCCTCTGTCGGCGGCAAGACCGCGATCAATCATCCGCAGGGCAAGAACATGATAGGCGCGTTCTACCAGCCCAAAGCGGTGATCGCCGACATGTCGCTGCTGGACACGCTGCCGGAGCGCGAGTTGTCCGCCGGCCTCGCCGAAGTGATCAAGTACGGTCTGCTGGGCGACGCGGCCTTCCTAGGCTGGCTGGAGGAAAACATGCCGCGCCTGCGCGCGCGCGACCCCGACGCGTTGCAGCATGCGGTCAAGCGCAGCTGCGAGATGAAGGCCGACATCGTCGGCCAGGATGAAAAGGAGCAAGGCGTGCGCGCCCTGCTCAACCTGGGCCACACCTTCGGCCACGCCATCGAAGCCGGCCTGGGCTACGGCGCCTGGCTGCATGGCGAAGCCATCGGCGCCGGCATGGTGCTGGCTGCCGCCGCCTCCGCCGAACTGGGCTGGCTATCCTCCTCGGACGTCGAACGCGTGCGCGGCCTGGTGGCCGCCGCCGGCCTACCGGTCAAAAGCCCGCGGATGCCGCTGACGCGCTGGCAGGAGTTAATGAGCCACGACAAGAAGGTGGAAGCGGGCACCATCCGATTTGTGCTATTGCAACAACTGGGACGCGCCACTATTCAGGCCGGCCTGCCTTCTGCAATACTCGAGAAAATACTGGACAGAAATAGTTAACGCTCAAACGGTATCGGTACAGATCCGATAAGGATTTCTACGGATTGCCGCTTGCGCCGCTTCATCAGAATAATGAATCTACCGGAGATGGAGAAGGCCGGCAGGTCAGCCCCGCGCAAAGCTTGAAGCCCGAGCGCACAATATCGGGGAACCGCCGGCGAGGCCAAGTCGTTGCAAAGCGGAAGGGGAGAAGCCACATGGTAGCGTTGAGCGCGTTTGCCGCCAGTTTTGGACTGATGGCGGGATATTACGCCCTGCAATTCTTTTGGAAGAAAGTACGTTATACCAAGCCGTGCCAGCGCGGCATTGATCCTGTTGGCGAGGCGGAAGTTTTCCTCGCCTACGGCCGTACCCGCGACGCGGTGCGGGTACTGAAAGATTCGCTGCGCGACAATCCGGACAACCTTCCGGCCAAAGTCACTTTGTTGCGGGCCTATTCCAGCGAATGCAATCGCGAAGCCTATTGCCTGCTGGCGCGCGATGTTCAGTCGCAAGTGCAAGGCCAGCCGGTTTGGCACACCATTCAGGAGAACGGCCGCCGCTTAGCGCCGCAAGACCCGTTGTTTGAAGCCAAGCTCTGAATCACAGTCCACACAACAAATCGGCCAAGGCATCCGCCTTGGCCGATTTGCGTTCACCGCCATAACCGCTCAGCCCGCCTCGCCGTCCTCGTCCTTGAACTGCAGGCTGTGCAGCTTGGCGTAGAGTCCTTCGCGCGCTAGCAGCTGCGCGTGCGAGCCTTCCTCGGCGATCTCGCCGTGATGCATCACCACGATACGATCGGCGCTTTCAATCGTCGACAGTCTATGGGCGATCACGATAGTGGTGCGATTCTTCATCAGGTTTTCCAGCGCGCTTTGCACTAGTCTTTCTGACTGCGTGTCCAGTGCCGAAGTCGCCTCGTCCAGAATCAACAGCGGCGCGTTCTTCAGCAGGGCGCGAGCAATCGCCAGCCGCTGACGCTGACCGCCGGACAGGCGTACGCCGTTTTCGCCTATCAGGGTGTCAAAGCCCTCCGGCATCGCCTCGATGAACTCCAGCGCATTGGCCGCGCGCGCGGCTTCCACCACTGCTTCGCGGCTGTGCGAGGCTTCGCCGTAGGCGATATTGGCCGCCACGCTGTCATTGAACAACAGCACGTCCTGGCTGACCATGGCGATATGCCGGCGCAGATCGTTCAAGGGCATGTCCTGCAAGCGCACGTCGTCCAAACGGATTTCGCCGTCGTCCGGATCGTAAAATCGCGGAATCAGGCTGACCAGGGTGGTTTTGCCGCTGCCGGACGAACCGACCAAGGCGACGGTTTCGCCGGGATTGACCTGCAGGTTGATGTCTCGCAACACCTGCCGCTCCGCCGCCGGGTAGCGGAAATTCACCCCCGACAGCTGCAACTTGCCGCGTGTGCGCGGCAAGGCGGTGCGGCCGTGATCGGGCTCTTCCGGCAAGTCGAGGAAATCGAAGACCGACTCCGCCGCCGCTAGGCCGCGCTGCATCGCCTGGGCAATGCCGGTGATGCGTTTCACCGGCGCGAACAGCAGCATCATCGCGGTCAAGAAGGACATGAAGTCGCCGGCGGTGAACGCGCCGCCCTGCGCGCGCAGCGTGGCGAAATACAGGATGGCGGCCAAGGCGCAGGCGATCATCAGCTGAGTGACCCCGGTGTTGGCGGAGGTCGCCGCGCTCTGCTTGACCGCGTTGCGGCGGATGGCCGCCGCCGCCTGGTGAAAGCGCTCGCTCTCGCGCGCTTCGCCGCCGTAGACCTTGATCACGCGCTGGCAACTGATGCCCTCGCCCAAAACCTGGGTCAACAAGGCCATATTCTGCTGGTTCTCGCGCGACAGATTGCGCAGGCGCTTGCCCACCACCCGCATGCAGAACGACACCACCGGCAGCACCAGCAGACAGATCAGCGTCAACTGCCAGTCTATGTACAGCAGCCAGGCCAGCAGGCTGATCGCGGTGACGCCGTCCTTGACCGTGACCGTGATCACGCTGAAGCCGGCTTCGGTGACCTGGTTGACGTCGTAGGAAATCCGCGACACCAGACGGCCGGACTGGTTGTCGGCATAGTACTGCACCGGCAGGCGCAGCATCTTGGCGAACATCTGTTCGCGCAGCGTCTGCACCAGATGCCCGGTCAGCCAGCTGGAGGTGTATTCATTGATGAAGCTGGTAACGCCGCGCACCGCGAACACGCCGATGATGGCCAAGGGCACCCAGGCGATCGCATGCGGGTCGCGGTTGACGAAACCGTTGTCGATCAAGGGCTTCATCAGGCGGGCGAAGGCCGGCTCGGTCAAGGCCGCCACCGTCATCGACACCAGCGAGATCAGAAAAACCTTCCAATAACGGCCCAAATATCCCAGCAAGCGGCGGTAGATCGCCCAGTTGCTATGCAAAGAATTCTTCATTCGTTCCTATCGTCCAACGCCCGCGTCCGCGGGCGGTCATGAATCAGAGCCTCACAACCCCGGCGCGTTCAAACCGCCAAGTTCAAGGATGCGCCGCAAATTCTGTTCCGGCGCGAAGCGCGAGCGTACATCGACGCGCCCGGCCTGAGCCCAGGCCTTCATCATTGCCGGCTGGCTCAGCGCCTGGTCGATCGCCTCGGCCCAGGCGGCAGCGTCGCCCGGCGGCGCCAACACGCCGGTTTCGCCGTGGCGCATGGTCTCGGGAATGCCGCCGGTATCGCTGGCGATCACCGGCACGCTGAGGCCCAACGCCTCGATCTGCGACATGCCCAGCGGCTCATAGCTGGACGGCATCAACACCAGATCGGCACGCGCCAGTAGAGCCGCCACCGGGCTTACCACGCCGGCGAGCAAGACTCTGTGCTGCAAGCCCAATTGCCGCGCCAGTTCGGCGATCGCCTGCTGCTCCGGCCCTTCCCCCGCAATCACATAACGCGCGTCCGGCCATTTGTTCTTCAGCAAGCCCAAGGCCGCCAACACCGTCCTATGTCCTTTTTCACCACGCAACATCGCCGCCTGCACCAGCAAGGGGCCTGCGGAACGGGACAGCCACTGTTCCAGCTCTGGCGGCAAGGGCAGCGCGGCGGCCTGGTCCAGAGCGTCGAAATCAATGCCGGGATAGACTACGTGCAGCTTGTCGGCTCGGATCGCCGGATTCTCCAGCAAACAGCGCTTCAGATAAGCGCTGGGCAACATGGTCGCGTCCATCAGCTGGTTATAGCTCCAGGCCGACGCCTGGCCGGGCTGATAAGTGCGCGAACGCAGCAGGAAGGGCCGGCCCCGCCCCGTCAGTCGCGCGGCAATGGCCAGATTATTGCTGTCGTGACCGCTGTGGCAGATGGCCAGCCGCGGGCGATGACGCCGCATCCAGGCGCTCAAGGCCAAAATAGACGGCAGGTGGAGACTGTTGCGAAAACGCAGCGGCAATACTTCCAAGCCGCGCCGGCAAGCCTCCTCCATCACCCGCGTCTGCGGCCGGCAGGCCAGCACCGGACGAAAACCGCGCTCCCCCAACAGGCGCATCTGCTGCATCAGCTGCAACTCCTGCCCGCCGACATTGGGGGAGGACTCGGTGAACAACACCCAATCACTCATGCGCCGCGCCTTTCTCCCGCTGTCTCAGCTCCGCCAACAAGGCGGCGGCGGTGAACAGAAAGATATGCAGCATATGATCCTTGTTCACGCTTTCCAACAACATGCGCCCGAGGAAACCGCAGCTCACCAGCATCAGCACCAGCCCCAGCGTATCGCGGCGCAGACGGAAGGCTTGGTAGCCGGTCCAGATCAACACGCCGCAAAACGCCAGCCATAGGGCGATGCCGACCACGCCCAAGCCCACGCCCAGATCGATGAAGCCGCTATGACTGTGGCCTACTTGATTGGGATGGCCCGTCGCCGTCAAGGCATTGGTGAAAGCATTGCGGCTATAGCCATAACCCATGGGCTTGGCCGCAATGAGGTCAAGACCGCTGTGAATCCAGGCCACTCGTTCGTAGGCGGACGGGTCCACGGACTGACCATTGGCCATCTTCGGATAGGGCTCCATCCGCAGCCAGGCCTTGGTGCCGGCATAGTGCCATCCGGCAGCCGCCGACTCTACAAATACCTGATTCCGGCTATCCTGCTTGATCGTATACGCGGCGATACTGCCCGCCGCGGCCAGGACCACGCCGGCAATAAGCAAAGTCTTGCCCCAGCCTATCTTCAGCCCTTCAAACACGGAATAAACCAGCAGCATGGACAACATCAGGTAGACAAGACCGATCATGCCATTGCGCGCCCCCGCCTTGAGGCTGACAAACAGAATCAAAGCCGCAGCCAAGCCCAAAATCCAGCGGGGAAAGCGCGTCAGCGGCTGGGTACGTTGCCCGAAGCAAAACGCAGCCACGATGAAGGCCAGCACAAAGTTCATGAAGAAGGTGAATTCCAGCTTGGTGGCGGTGGTGTACACCTCGTTATACGGCCACGAACCCGTAGTCAGATAGACATAAGCGCCATGGCCGAACTCCGCCAAGGCCAATACGCAGCCGGCGACGATGACCAAGTCCGAAATCGTCCAGCGCCGAGGCGTGCGGAACAAAGCCAGGCCAGCCGCAAACCACAAGCCGCCGATCAATAGCTGGCTGCGGAATTCGCTGGCGGAGGCTTCCGGCCACATTGAAAGCAATAGGGTGTGCAGCAATGCATATAACAAGAACGCGCCTACGGCGACAACAGGCCCGCGCTGCTCGCGCCATTGGCGCTTGAGCCCGGCATAGTCTTTCGCCACCAGGATCAACATCACCAGCAAGATCACATAGCGCAGCGCAATCGTGTGGGACACATTGGCCAAGGTCAAAAACGCCAGGGACAGGCCAACCGCCAAGCGGCCATGCCAGCGGGGTTCGATACTCAGATGATCATTCATGCAGAAGTTTTTCCAAGGTCTCGGCCACCTGCCCGGCTGGCACAGCGGCCATGCACTGCGCCTGACGGCATTCGCCGGCCTGATCGCCAAATTTTCTGAAACAACGCAAAGCCCAATCGACATCGCGATAATGCACGCTGCGCTGGTTGCGGCAAGGAAACCATGCGGGGCCGACGCCGACGCAGGTGAAGCCGGCGAAAAAACGGCTCGCGCCGAACAAGGTCTCGCTGCCCGGTCCGAACAGCATCAGCAAGGGTGCGCCCGCCACTTTGGCCAGATGTGCGATGCCGGTGTCCGGACACACGCAGGCACGGGCGCGGCTCAAGACGGCGCGCAATTGCGCCAGGCTCAGCGTGCCGGCCATGACGATATCGTCAGGCTCCACATCAATGGCCGACAGCAAATGCTGCTCCCCCGGCCCACACGACCACACAACCGTGCACCGGCAATCCCGGACAGTGGCAGCAACCCGGTTCCAACTTCCCACTGGCCAGAAGCGGGTCGCCGAACTCGCGCCGACGTGCAAAACGACGAAACGCGGCGGCAAGGGCGGCACCCCTTCAGCCGCTACCTGCCAATCCTGCAAACGAAACGGTTGGGGCTCGGGCCCGTCGATCAAGCGCGCCGCGGTATCGGTCCAGGCTTCCGGCTGCCCGGCGTACGGCACCGCCTCGTCCAGCAGCCAGTTCTTGTAGCGCGGCGTTTCCCCGGCGAAGCCGACAATCCAGCGGGCGCCGATCGCGCGCGCCAGAAAGCTCAGCCGGTTTTCGCCCATCAGGTAGGCGATATCGAAACGCTCCTCGGCGAACAAACGCCGGATTGAAGCAAAATCGCGCGGCTGCCAGGGCAACGGCCGAATACCATAGGGGCGCGTTTCATACAGCGGCGCTTGTCCCGGCGGACAAGCCAGCACGATCTCCGCCTTGGGAAAACGCTCACGCGCCTTGGCTAGCAGGCTGGTCGCCATCAAGGCGTCGCCCAGCAGAAACTGGTGCAGAATCAGTATCCGGCGCGCGCTCTCGGGGTCCGGCTTGCGGCGCAGCCACTGCCAGGGCAGCCGCAACAACAGCGCCGCGAAAATCAGCAAGCGTCCGGGAAAGCGTCCCGGCCTCATCGCCAGTCCCTCATTCGCCAGCTCCGCGCCCGCCGCCGACGGCCGACAGCTCCCGGTACAAGGCCAGCATCTGCGCCACCATATTGCTCTCGCTCAAGCCCGCCACCCGCGCGCGCGCAAGCTCGCCGCTGCGCGGCCAATCCGCGCGCGCGGCCAGCCAGGCCGCCACATTGTCTTGCCAGGCGGCGGCATCCCCCGCCGCGGCCAGCCAGCCGGTGACGCCCGGCTCCAGCAACTCCGCTCCGCCGCAACGGGTGCTGGTCAGCACAGGCAGGCCACAGGCCATCGCCTCTATCACCACCGAACCAAACGGCTCGTACAGCGTAGGCAGGATGAAGCCGTCCGCCAGGCCGTAATAGCTGCGGACATCGCGCTGCGGACCGGTGAAGTGCGCGCGCTCGGACACCCCCAAGCGCGCCGCCAGGCTCTGATAGCGCGCCAGCTTCTTGTCGCCGCCCACCACCAC
This sequence comes from Chromobacterium sp. IRSSSOUMB001, assembly GCF_023507765.1. Classification (NCBI taxonomy): domain Bacteria; kingdom Pseudomonadati; phylum Pseudomonadota; class Betaproteobacteria; order Neisseriales; family Chromobacteriaceae; genus Chromobacterium; species Chromobacterium sp. IRSSSOUMB001. The sequence continues at coordinate 210,313 of NZ_JALCYU010000009.1, read as the reverse complement.
CAGATGCACGGCCGCGTGCGGCGCGATGGCACGCAGCGCCTGCGCCACGCCCTTGCGCTCGAAGCCCGAGCCCACGTAGACCAGCACCGGCGCCGTTTGCGGAATGCCGTATCGCTCGCGCAGCGCTTCCCGCTGCTCGCGCGCCGCCGCCGGATTGAAAAAGTCGCTATCCACACCGTTGCGGATCACCGCGCAACGCCTAGGGTCCACGCCGAAACGGCCCACCACGTCGTCGCGCACCAACTCCGAATTGCAAATCACCGCCCGCAACGCCGGATGCCGGAACATCGCGCGCTCGGTGCGTAGCATGAAATGGTGGTAAGGGTTGCAAAAGGTGCTCAGCCGCCGCCACCAGGACGCGCCTTCCAACCGCGCGTCCAGCCAGGCGGCGTGCACGCCGTCGCCGGCGCGGAACACATGGCAACCGGGAATGCGCTCGTGCGATTGCACTAGGTCGGCGCCGGCCTTCTTCCACGCGGCACGGGCGGCGCGGGCAAAACTCCAGTCGCGCCAAACACTACCCAAATAGAATGGTTTGATCCCTACCGTTTCCACGCCCGGCAGGGTTTCCCAATTGCGGCTGATCAACAGCGGGCTGAACTCGCCGCCGGCCTGCAATTGCTTGACGATGGCGCTGACGATGCGCTCCGCGCCGCCCGCCGGGTTGTATTTCTGCCGGATAATCGCCAGCCGCTTCATGCGCTCTCCTTCAAGACCGCGTCCACCGCCGCCAGCACTGTGTCCACTTTGATGCGCTGCAGACATTCGCTCTGCCAGCCTCCGCCGCAGCCGGCGTTGCCGCAGGGGCGACAGGGCACCGGCTCCGACACCACCCGGTGCGGCACCTGCCACGGCCCCCATTCAACATCCCCCGACGGACCGAACAAGGCGACGCAAGGCGTCTTCATCGCCGAGGCGATATGCATGGGCACCGAATCCACGCCGATGTACAAGCGCGCCTGATCTATCGCCGCCGCCAGCTCCTTCAGGCTCAGCTGGCCGGCCAGGCTGGCCACCGGCCGTTCCAGCCGCGCTTCGATGTCGGCGATCATCGCCATTTCTTCCTCGCCCGGCGCGGCCGACAGCACCAGTTGTTCGCCGCGCGCGCTCAAGGCGTCGATCAGCGCGCTCATTTTCTCCGCCGGCCAGCTCTTGAACGACCAGCGGGAGGTCGGGTGCACCAGAATGTAGGCGCCCGGCCGCAAACCGCGCTCGACCAGCTTGGCCGCCAGCGTGGCCTCTGCGTTGTGCCCCGGCACCAACACCAGCTCACGCTGGCTTTCATTCGGATAAACGCCAATCCGCCTCAAAGCGTCCAAATGGATTTCAATGGTGTGGCGGCGGTTGCCCGGAACCTGCAGATAGCGGTGAGTAAAGCTCTTCTTAAAGAAGCGCCCGTAAGGGCCCTGCGGCCCCACCGACCAGCGCGGCGCGAGCAAGCGCGCCAGCCATGCCCCGCGATTATGCTCGGTCAGCGTAATCACCAGATCGTAGCCGCGGGCGCGCAACTGGCTCAGCAGAGCCAGTTCAGCCCGAGCCTGACCCAGCGGCCCACGTTTTTTCCAGTTGCGGTCTATGGTGTGCAGTTGCGCAATTGCCGGGTGAAGGCTCAGCATCTCACGGGTGTCATGGTAGACCAGCGCGTCGATCTCCAGATGCGGCGCCTGCTGCTGCAGCGCGGAAAACAGTGGCGAAGTCAGCAGCACGTCGCCATGGTGGCGCAGCTTGATGACCAGCACCCGACGCACGGCGTTCAGGTCGATGGGATCGTTCAGCATAAGAAAGGAAAAAGCCGGATCAGACACCCGGCTCGGCATTCAGTTGTTGCAAAAGATCGGCGATTTTATCAGGGTCTTCGGTTCTAAGCATGCGCGCCGCAATCGGCGCGATCTGATCCAGGTGAGTATTGAGCACCTGTTGCTTGACCGCCAGCAGGTTGGCTGGATGCATGGAGAACTTGCGCAAGCCCATGCCCAGCAGCAAACGCGTCAGTCTGGCGTCGCCGGCCATCTCACCGCAAACCGACACCGGCACCCCGCCCTTGATGCCGGCCTTGATGGTGTGCAGGATCAGCTTCAACACCGCCGGATGGATGGGATCATACAGATGGCTGACCGAATCGTCGTTGCGGTCGATCGCCAGCGTGTACTGGATCAAATCGTTGGTGCCCACCGACAGGAAGTCGATATGCTTGAGAAAGCTGCCCACCACCAGCGCCGCCGACGGGATTTCAATCATCGCGCCCACTTCGATCTCTTCCGAATAGGCGATCTTCTCCTCGCGCAGCTCCTGCTTGGCGTATTCAAACTGCGCCAGCGCCTGCTTCAGCTCCGGCAGCGAATTCACCATCGGGAACAAGACCTTGATCTTGCCGTGCACCGAGGCGCGCAACAGGGCCCGCAGCTGCGCGCGGAACATCAACGGCTCGGCCAGGCATAGTCGAATGCCCGTCAGGCCCAACGCCGGATTGTCCGCCACCGCGTGGTTCAGCCACTTGGGGTTTTTGTCCGCGCCCAGATCCATCGTGCGGATGGTCACCGGCAAACCCTTCATGGTTTCCGCCACATGCCGGTAGGCTTCGTACTGCTCGTCCTCGTCCGGCAAAGTATCGCGGCCCAGAAACAGGAATTCGCTGCGGAACAGACCCACGCCCACCGCGCCGGACTTGCGCACGTCCTCCACGTCCTGCGGCAACTCGATATTGGCCAGCAGTTCGATCGCGGTGCCGTCCTGGGTCTTGGCATTGGACTTGCGGATAGACGACAGCTTGCGCCGGGCATCGCGCCAGGCGCGCAGCCGGCGGCGGTACTCAGCCAGAACTAACTCGTCAGGATTGATGATCACCACGCCTTGCAAGCCGTCGACGATGATCAACTCGTCTTCGCGGATCAGCTCGCGCGAGTGGTGCAAGGCGATCACCGACGGCAGATCCAGGCTGCGCCCCAGAATCGCGGTATGGGAGGTGGCGCCGCCGACGTCGGTGACGAAGGCGGCGAAGTTGGAATCCTTGAAATAGACCATGTCGGCCGGGGACAGATCATGCGCCACCAGAATGTGGTCGTCGACCAAGTCTTCCGGCGCAGGCAGTTGCGGCACGTCGCCGTCCAGGTTCTTGAAGATGCGCTCCACCACTTGCAGCACATCGTTCTTGCGTTCGCGCAGATAATCTTCCTCGATCGCGTCGAACTGCTCGACCAAGGACTCGCATTGCAGCTTCAGCGCCCACTCGGCGTTGCAACGCTGTTTTTCGATGATTTCGCGCGGCTCGCGCGAGATGGTGACGTCGCCCAACAGCATGATGTGCAAAGACAGGAAGGCGCCCAGCTCCGCCGGCGCGTTCTCCGGAATACTGCCCCACAACATTTCCAGCTCTTTGCGAGTATCGCGGATGGCTTCATCGAAGCGCGCCAATTCCGCCGGGACTTCCTCGTCCTCCAGCAGATAGTGCGCGACATCGTCCATGCTGCGCGAAATCAAATGGGCGCGGCCAATGGCAATGCCGCCGCCTATGGCCACCCCGTGCAGGATGATGCTCATCGTCCCGTCCTTAGGCTCCGGCTTATTCGGCTTCGTCGAATCGGTTGTTGATCAGGGCCACCAGGGCGTCCAACGCCACTTGCTCATCCTCCCCGCTCACCTCCAACTCCACGGTCGCCCCCTTGGCCGCCGCCAGCATCATCACGCCCATGATGCTTTTGCCGTTGACCCGGCGATTGTTGCGCGCAATGAAAATATCGCTTTTGTAGCGGCTGGCCAGCTGAGTGAACTTGCTGGAGGCGCGGGCATGCAGGCCGAGCTTGTTGATGATTTCCACTTCAATTCGCAGCATTGCCTTCCCCCGGAATAATATAAAGCACGCCCTCCAGGCCGCCGGTGATCGCCTTGCTCACGACGATTTCCAATGGCTGGCTGCTATAGCACAAGGCTCGGACTACCATGGGGAGACTCGCCCCCGCCACCGCCTCCACTCGCCCCGGCCGGATCAACCGGCTGGCGATATTGGACGGCGTGCCGCCATACATATCGGTCAGGATCACCACCCCGTCACCCACGTCCAGCCTGTCCACCAGCAACTGGGCTTCGGCTTGCTTGCTTTCCGGGTCATCGGTCTTGTCGACCGCCATCAATGCCAGATTTTCCGGCTCACGACCCAGGATATGCCTGGCGCAATCCGCCAGACTGCGCCCCAAGTCGCCATGCGCGATTATCAATACACCTACCATGCCTGATTCTTCATGTTGGCAGCGTCGTCGGCGCGGGGCCGGGACGCTGAAGCAAAAAGGTTGATCAACACGTCAGTCTGCCATTGTATCAGCAGTATTCTCCGAGGGTCTGTCGACATCTTATTTACCCGCGTCCTTCCGCCTTGTATAGCGCGCTTTTCCCAGCCAGCGCAACGGTAAAACAAACGTCAACAGACTCGGGTCCGGTACCAACCCAGTTTGTCCGCCAATCCCACCACCTCGCCGACAATGATCAAGGCGGGCGAAGCAATATGATGCTTGGACATCAGTTCCGGCAGATCCCGCAGCGTGCCCGCCACCGTTCGCTGCCGTTCGGTGGTCGCCCATTCCACCGCGGCGGCCGGCGTCGTCGCCGGCTTGCCGTGCTCGATGAAAGCGAGGCACAGTTCCTGAGCAGTGGACACGCCCATGTAGACTACTACGGTCTGAGCCGGCCGCGTCAACGCGGGCCAGTCAAGGTGAATGCTTCCGTCCTGCTTGTGTCCGGTCACGAAGGTCACCGACTGCGCGTAATCCCGATGGGTCAGCGGTATGCCGGCGTACGCCGCCGCACCGCTGGCGGAAGTGATGCCGGGCACGACTTCGAAGGCGATGCCATGCGCCGCCAGCGTCTCGATTTCTTCGCCGCCACGGCCGAAAGTAAACGGATCTCCGCCCTTGAGCCGCAACACCCGCTTGCCTTGTTGCGCCAGTTCTACCATCAAGAGATTGATGTCGCCTTGCGGCAGCGCATGGTTGGCTCTGGCCTTCCCCACATAAATGCGCTCGGCGTCGCGTCGCACCAGTTCCAGCAGCTCCGGCGCCACCAGATTGTCGTGCAAGACCACGTCGGCCTGCTGCATCAGCCGCAGCGCCCGGAAGGTGAGCAAATCCGGATTGCCCGGTCCCGCCCCCACCAGATAGACCGCGCCCTGCGCAGTCTGCTTGCCGGCGTCCTCCAGCCGTCGCTCCATCGCCTGCACGGCGGCAGCCTCGTCTCCGTTGATCACCGCTTCGGCCAGCGGCCCCTCCAGCACCGACTCCCAGAACGTCCGACGACGTTCAACGTCGGGAATGCCGGCTTTGACCCGGTCACGGAAACCGGCGGCAAAACGCGCCAATCGCCCAAACCCGCTGGGAATCAGGCTTTCCAGCCGGCCGCGGATCAACCGCGCCAACACCGGCACTCCGCCGCCGGTGGACACGGCGATCACCAAGGGCGAACGATCCACAATGGACGGGGTGATATAGCTGGACAGATCAGGGTCGTCCACCACATTGACGGGAATATTCAAGGTCTGACAGGACACGGAAACTTGGCGGTTGACCTCGCGCTCGTTGGTGGCAGCCACCACCAAGCGCCTGCCGCTCAGTTGGGCCGGCTCGAAACAGGCGCGCAAATGCGTCAGTTGGCCCTGCTTCGCCATCTCGGCCAATTCCGGTGTCAACTCCGGCGCCACTACTGTCAGTTCCGCTCCAACGGACAGCAAAAGGCGCGCTTTGCGCAGCGCCACCTCGCCGCCGCCCACCAGCAAACAGGGCGCGCCTTGTAATTTAAGGAAGATCGGGAAGTAATCCATTTGGCCAGCTCCACAACAATGTTTGCAGCATACTGCATTTGTTGCATAAAAACGACGCTGGCGAATGCTATCAATATTACGAAAAGCGCCCTGCTTTGCGCCAGGTGCCATCATTGCAGCTTTGCGCGCCGTCGCGCCTCCGGAGAACCGCTTGAACCCAGCCTTACGCCGCCCGGCCAGTGCGCACTGTCGACTGTTCGCCGCCGCGGGCTCGCTGTGCCTGTTCGGGGCCGACTACGCGCAAGCCGCGACGCCGGATTGGCTCGCCGGCTGGCCGCTGTTCATCCCCTTGCTGGCGCTGCTAGGCCTGACGCCATGGCGACGCCGACGACAGCTGGCCACGCTAAGCCGGCAGGTTCGGGACAGCAGGCAGCCGCTGGCGTTGGCCGACGCCGACGGTAGCCTTCTCGCCGTCTCCGGCCATGCGCCTGCGCCCGCGCGCCAAGACAGCGGTCTGGCCGGTTACGGCTTCAGCCGGCACGACCTCGCGCTGCTGCTGGACCCTACCCACCCTAGTCATCGCGACGGCCTGCTGGCGGCCCGTGCCGATTTGCTGGCCTTTCCCTTGCCCTGCTCGCTTCCCGGTCATCTTTTGCTGCGCCTGCAGCCTCCCGCCGCTCACGGCCCCGGAGGCGACTTGGGCGGCTGGCGCCAGGCGCTGCAGGACGCGCGGCTGGGTTTGCTGGAGTTCGATCTGGCCGGCCAAGCGGTGCGCGGCGCGCCTCAAACGCTGCACGCCCTGTTGGGTCTGCCGGCGGACGCCGAGCGCATGGCTTTTTCACGCTGGCTGGAGCTGCTTCATCCGGAAGACCGCTCGCTGTTCACCGCCTTGCTCAGTCACCCGGAGCAAAGACAAGAAAGCGCCTGCGGCATGGAGTTCCGCGTGCGCCACGCTCACGGTCATTGGGAATGGCTGGAGCAACGCACCCAGTTTCATAAAGACGAAGTGGGCCGCATCAGCCATATCCACGCGCTGTGCCAGATCGTCACAGCGCGCAAACTAGCCGAGTCCGCGATGCTACGGCGCGAACAGGAGTTCCGCACTCTGGTGGAAAACTCGGAAGACGTCATTGCCCGCTACGATCTGGACCTGCGCTGCCAATTCATCAACCGCAGCGTCAGCCGCTACTCAACGCTGACGCGCGAGGAGCACCTCGGCCGCAGCGTCCACGACAAAACCTGGCCGGAAGCCGCGCGCGCGCGTTTTGCCGAGGAGTGCGAGGTTCTAATCGCCGGCGGCGAGGCCCGCCGCTTCGAGCTGGAGCTGAGCATGGGCACCCGGCGCTTTATTTTCGAGGTGAGGCTGTTCCCCGAATTCGGGCTGGGCGGCGAGCTGCGCAGCATTCTGGCGGTAGAGCGCGAAATCACCCACAGTCGCCAGAGCGAACGTCTGCTGGCGGAAGAAAACGCCGTGATGGAGATGATTGCCGGCAATGCGCCGTTGCAAGACACGCTTAACCAGATCTGTCGAATGATGGAGTCGCAGCTGAACCGCGGCGTCTGTTCCATCATGCTGTTGGACGCCGCCGGAGAAACCTTGCGGCTGGCGGCCGGCCAAAGCCTGCCGCCTGGATATCGCAAGCTGCTGGAACAAGTGCCGGTGGGCCCGGAGGCCGGCTCCTGCGGCACCGCCGTCCACCGCAAAAGCCTGGTGATCGTCGACGATATCGCCAACAGCCCGCTTTGGGCCGGCTACCGCGACCTGGTGGCCCCCTTCGGCCTGAGCGCCTGCTGGTCCACGCCCATATTCTCCAGCGACCGCCGACTGCTCGGCGCTTTCGCCATCTATCACCCGGATCCGCGCCAACCCGAGCCGGAAGAGTTGCAGTTGGCTCAACGCAGCACCCACCTGATCGCCATCGCGCTGCAACGCGACGCCCACGAAAAGAAACTCTATCAGCTCGCCACCCTGGATGAACTGACAGGCCTGTGCAACCGCCGCCAGTTCATCGCGCTGTCCAGCCGAGAAATCGAACGCAACCGGCGTTATCAATTGTCCTTGACCGTGCTGATGATGGATTTGGATCACTTCAAGAACATCAACGACCGTCATGGCCACGCCAAGGGCGACGAAGTCATCGTCCACTTCGCGCAAAGCTGCCGCAACGTGCTGCGAAGCACCGACATTTGCGGCCGCCTGGGCGGCGAGGAGTTCGCCGCGGTGCTGCCGGACACGCGGATGGAAGACGCGCTGCTGGCGGCGGAGCGCCTGCGCCGCGTCGTCGCGGAAGCCCGTTTGCCGGACGGCGAGGCCGGCACTCTGCAATACACGGTCAGCATAGGCGTCGCCGTGCTGCGCGCCGACGAGACTGAAATCGACGAAGTGCTGGGCCGGGCGGACAAACAGCTGTACCAGGCCAAACACAATGGCCGCAACTGCATCAGCGGCGAGGAATTGCTGCTATTGCGCTAAAATGCCGGCCTGAATCTTTTTCCAAGATGTCCACCGTGAGCGCCTGGCAAACCGACTATCTCTCCCACCCTCTATATCGGCCCGTACGCGACGCCGCCGAGCTGATCGCTCCCGCCTCCTGGCCGGAGCAAGAGGACTACGACCTGCTGCTGCGGCGCTACCGGCAACAACGCCCGAACGCGCTGCCCCCGGCACTGCGCTTTGCCTGCGATCTGGAGCCGGAAGCCTATTACGAGATGCACATCGGCCACACCGGAGAGATCCCCACCCGCAGCGGCAACTGGCACGATTGGTTCAACGCCTTGGCCTGGCTGGCTTGGCCGCGGAGCAAGCAAGCGCTGAACCGCCGCCACCTGCGCGCCATCGCCCGCGGAGAGACCAAGCGCGGCCCGCTGCGCGACGCGGCCACGCTGTTGGACGAATGCGGCGTCATCGTCGCCGTCGCCGATCCGGCTTTCAGCCGGATGCTGGACGATATGGAATGGCAGCGTCTGTTTCTGGAACATCGCCAAGATTGGGACCGTCGCATCGGCGTTCACGCCATCGGCCACGCGCTGTTCGAAGTCGGCCTGCGGCCGCATATCGGCTGGTGCGGCAAGGCGCTGCCGCTGGCGGTGCCGGAAGCCTTCTTCCGCTGGGACGAAGCTCGCCGGCGGGACCATCTGGACACGGAGTTGGCGCGGCGACTGGACGACGACGGTTTCATGCCGGCCCCACGCTCGCTGTGGCCGCTGCCGCTGCTAGGCATTCCCGGCTGGTGGCCGGACAATGAAGATCCGGCCTTCTACGCCAACCGCGATTATTTCCGGCCAACGCGGCGGGCGAAATCCTCCAGCGTCACGGACTGAAGCTCGGCCGTCATCGGCCCCAATAGGGTTTCCACTCCGGCTCCGACATCGTCGTCGCGGTAGTTGTCGCTGCGATACACGAACAGTTCGAACAGCTCCACCATGCAGATGGCCGACAACTTCTTGCCCAGAACCCAACCGTCGCGCTGGCTTTTCTGAACAAAACCGCGGGAGCTCAACATGTCCAGCACCCAGCCCAGCTCGTCGTAGCCCACCTTCACCTGGCTGCGCAACTGCACCGGGCTCAGCAGTTCGCCGCGGTTCTGCGCCTCGTCCAGCAGCAGCAACACCTCCACCGCATCGAGAAAACGCCGCCTAGGCTCGAAGCGACGCCGCCATGCGTCGCCCTCCCAATAAGACAACGATGCCGTGAACACCGCGCCGCTGAGCACCACCATCCACAGGCAATACACCCACAACAGGAAAATCGGGATACTGGCGAAGGCCCCGTACACCAATTGGTAATTAGCGACCTGACCGATGTAGAAGCCGAACAAGGCGCGCGTGGCCTCCAGCAAGATCGCGGTCAGCAAGGCGCCCACGCTGGCGTGCTTGATCGGCACAAAACGGTTGGGCACGATGCGGTACAACAGCGACAGCACCAGGGCAGTCAGCAAGATGGACCCGCCGGCTTCCACCATATTGGCCAATACCGGCAGCGCGTGATCGAACTTGCTGACCTTGAACAGGCTGCGCCAAGCCAGCAGGCTGCCACCCAGCACCAGCGGCCCCAGCGTCAGCACCGTCCAATACACCATGCTCTGCTGCAATAACGGCCGCCCGCGGCGCACGCCCCAGATGGCGTTGAAAGTACGGTCTATGGTGGACATCAGCATCAACGCGGTAACGCCCAGCATCACAATGCCGGCGGCGGTCAACTTCTCTGCGTTGTCGGCGAACTGGCGCATGTAGACGGTAATCACCTTGCCGGCGAACTCCGGAACCAGCGTGGACAACAGCATGATCTTGAAACGGGTGCTCAGATCCGAGAATACCGGAAACGCGGAAATCACCGTCAAGGCGATGGTGAACAAGGGTACCAGCGCCAACAGCGTGGTGAAGGTCAGGCTACCGGACACTTGCGCGACGCGATGGCTGCCCATGCGCCGGGCAAGAAAGCGCGCAAAGCCCAGATACGGTTCGATTCGACTCATTTGCATCTCGGCAAAATAATGGCAAAGCGCGGATCAGGCAAGCCGCACAGAGTTGCTTTATCATGCATCCGCTTGCGCGGCGGCGCGCGACCTATCGTTTTTGATCTCACAAGGAAGGCCCCAAACCCATGCAAGACCTCTTGGTGCTCTACTACAGCCAGCACGGCGCCACCCGCGAACTGGCCCGGCTGATCGCCCGCGGCATTGAAAGCGTGCCTGGCTGCCAGGCCCGGCTGCGCACCGTGCCCAAGGTGTCCGCGGTCTGCGAAGCCACCGAGGCCGCCGTCCCCGAGGCCGGCGCGCCCTATGTCGAGGCCGCGGATCTCGTCGAATGCATCGGCCTGGCGCTGGGCAGCCCCACCCGCTTCGGCAATATGGCGGCGGCGGTGAAATATTTTCTGGACGGCACCAGCCCGGAATGGATGCAGGGCGCGCTGGCCGGCAAACCCGCCTGCGTGTTCACCAGCAGCGCCTCGCTGCACGGTGGGCAGGAATCCACCCTGTTGACCATGATGGTGCCCTTGCTGCACCACGGCATGCTGATGGTGGGCCTGCCCTACACGGAAACCGCGCTGACCCGGACCAGCACCGGCGGAACGCCTTATGGCGTCAGCCATGTCGCAGGCGTGCGCAATGAACAAGCCATCAGCGACGACGAGAAACAACTGGCGCTGGCGCAGGGGCGCCGGCTGGCTGAGATTGCGTTGAAACTTCAAAGTCGGCCAAAATATCAAACACTCGCCAAAACATAACCGATAAAACGATGACTCACTTGCGACTCAACCCATAAAGCCAAAACATCACATTGACCAACATTATCTACAAACGGAAGACCCTAACAATCTGAGCCTAAAAAACTCGCCCCCACAAAAAGCCATGAAGCAAACAACCAAAATGCATGCAGATTATTTACACAAAAACAATTTTGATTTCATTAGACTTTTTGCCGCCTTCATGGTTCTTTACAGTCATCAATTTACACTAAGCGGGTTAACAGAGCCAACCCCACTACCTGGAATCAGCTATGGAACCCTCGCCCTCTTCATTTTCTTTAGTATCAGTGGGTACCTAACATCCCAAAGCTGGGAAAATGATCCGAATTTCATGAGATTTATAGCTAGGCGCATTTTAAGAATCTGGCCAGGACTCGCTGCATCTTGTTTATTTATTGCCCTGCTAGCCGGGCCCTATCTTTCCACCAACACGCCTGAGGATTATTTTTCGTCTACCGAGCTGTACAACTACTTTTCCATACTAAGAATGAAGCTATCCGATCGACTACCGGGAGTTTTTATCAACAACCCTTTTCCTCATGCCATCAACGGCTCGCTTTGGAGCATCCCTCTTGAGATAAAATGGTACCTCATTCTATCTCTACTTGGAGTTACAGGCATATTAAAAAGACCCCCCCTACTCTTTCTCACTATTTTCTTTTACATCATCTATTTAATTTTTATTTACAAAATAAACAACAAATGGCACGATTCAGGACACTACATCCACGAGTTTGGACTCTTTTTTTGCTATGGCATTTTCTTACAAAAAACAAAATCAAAATGGCAAAGCCACAGAAAAATAATATATGCAACCATATCAATTGCATTCATTATTCTAAACATCATAAATCAATCCTATCTTTCTATATTAACCTGCATACCCCCACTCGCCATTCTTACTGGATCGGCATCAACAAAACTTCTAAATCGCACTGGAGAATTTGGCGATTTTTCTTTCGGCGTATATATTTACGCATTTCCAATTCAACAAGGCATTATTTGGAGCACAGCCAATCGACTGCCATTTTATTACGCCCTCACCCTCTCCTGCATCATTACATTTATTTTTGCCATATTATCCTGGCGCCATATAGAAAAACCCTCTTTACGTCTAAAAAGCAAACTTACCCCTCATCACCTCGCCAAAGTCCAACCTCCAGCCTCTTTTTAAATTAGATCACCCCTCTTAATCAACAAAAATAATCTCTACACTACCAAACCATTACTTCATTAAACCAAATCATACCAAACACCTAACTCACATCAAAAAAAGCGCTCGGAGACGCGCCCAATTCGCGCTTGAACATCGTCGAGAAAGCGCTGGGGCTGGCATACCCCAGATCCAGCGCCACCTCCAACACGCTGGCGCCACGCGCCAGACGCTCCAAAGCCGCGATCAGCCGCGCTTGTCGCCGCCACTGCCCGAAGCTCAGCCCGGTCTCGCGCTGGAAGCGGCGCTGCAATGTGCGCGGATCCATCGCCGCCTGCGCCGCCCACTCGGCTACGCCGCGCGCGTCGCCGGGGTGGCTGAGCAACTGCCTACACAATTGGTCCAGCGCCGCCGACGCCGGCTGCGGCAAGGACAAAGCCAAACTCGGCAGGCTGCGGATCTCGTCCAGAATCAAACGCATCACCCGTTCCGCCCGGCTATCCGGCGGGTAAGGCACCGCAATGCCGGTTGCGGCCTGAATCAGCTCGCGCAACAAGGGCGACACCGCCAGCACGCAACACTCCGCCGGCAGGCCGGCCAAGGCGTCCCCGCGCACATATACCGTTCGCATCCGAACCCGGCTCAGCATATTCACCTGATGCCAAGTAGCGATGGGCAGCCAGATGCCGCGCGTCGGCGGCACAATCCAGCGGCCCTGATCGGTGGTGACCATCATCACGCCTTCCACTGCGTACAGCAGCTGTGCCGTGGGGTGGGCGTGGCGCGGCGAAACACCGCCGGCCGCGTAATCGCGCGCCTTGCCCACCACCGGGGCCGCGCCGCCGTCATAGTCATGCAAATGGTCGAAGTCCGCCACAATGCCTCTTTTGCGAAGATAACTGCCTTATTTTGGCAGGACGGACGCTATTTTGCTCGTTAGTATGACATTCACCCACTAGCTGAATGATTCTCAAGCCCATGACCACCGCCACCGCCGCCGCGCCTGATCAAGACAGCACTCGTTTCCGCGTGCTGGGCGCCATCAGTTTCTCCCATTTTCTCAACGACATGCTGCAGTCGCTGCTGCTGGCGATCTATCCGCTGCTTAAAGGCAATTACCAGCTCAGCTTCGCCGAAATCGGCCTGATGACCTTGACCTACCAATGCACCGCCTCGCTGCTGCAGCCGCTGGTGGGGCTCTACACCGACAAGAAACCGATGCCATACTCGCTGGTGCTGGGCATGGGAGCCACCCTGTGCGGCCTGCTGCTGCTGTCCAGCGCCGGCAGCTTCCCCCTCCTCCTGCTGGCCGCGGCGCTGGTGGGCACAGGCTCCTCGGTATTTCATCCGGAATCGTCGCGGGTGGCCCGCATGGCCTCCGGCGGCCGCCCCGGCCTGGCCCAATCCATTTTTCAGGTGGGAGGCAACGCAGGCAGCGCCAGCGGGCCGCTGCTGGCGGCGCTGATCGTCATCCCCTTGGGCCAGGGCAGCATCGCCTGGTTCGGCCTGGCCGCCTTGCTGGCGATGGCGGTGCTGTTCAAGATCGGCCAGTGGTACAGCCATCAGCAGCGCAAGGCCAAAACCGCCGCCATCGCGACGCCGCCTCAGTTGTCGCCAGCGCGAGTGAAGCTGACGCTGTTCGCCCTGCTGGTGCTGCTGTTCTCCAAATACTTCTACACCGCCAGCATCACCAGCTACTTTACCTTCTATCTCATCAAGCACTTCGGCCTGGGCGTGCAAGCCGCGCAGTTCCATCTGTTCTTGTTCCTGTTGGCGGTCGCGCTGGGCACCATCTTCGGCGGGCCGATCGGAGACGCCATCGGTCGCAAGCGGGTGATCTGGTTCTCCATCCTCGGCATCGCGCCGCTGACCTTGCTGCTGCCCTACGTCAATCTGTTCTGGACCAGCGTGCTGTCGCTGGGCATCGGCTTCGTGCTGGCCTCTGCCTTCCCCGCCATCATCATTTACGCGCAGGAACTGTTGCCGGGCCGGGTGGGCATGGTGTCAGGCATGTTCTACGGCTTCGCCTTCGGCATCGGCGGCATCGGCGCCGCTGTGCTGGGCCAACTGGCCGACAGCCGCGGCATCGAATTCGTCTATCAGCTATGCGCCTTCCTGCCGCTGCTGGGCCTAGTGGCCGCACTGCTGCCGGATCTACGCGGCGACAAGGTTTGACACTGGCGCCGCCCTGCCCGGATACTTCCGCCATTCAATTTTTCCAACGCGCCTGCGGCGCCGTCTGAACGCTCTGCGTTACGCGGCTTGCCGGGCGCGTTGCCCATTCGGACGGAAAATCATGTGTGGAATCGCCGGTTTCTTCTCTCAACGCCCCACCGCCGCGGCCACCGCCCAGGCCATGTTGACGGAGCTGGGCCGGCGCGGACCCGACGCGGCCAATCAATTATTGCTGAACGCCGACTGGCAAGCGGCGACGGACGGCGACATCCACAACGCGCTGCTGCACGCGCGCTTGTCCATCATCGACCCGCGGCCCATCGCCAACCAGCCGATGGCCAGCGACGATGGCCAGGTCTGGATCTGCTACAACGGCGAAGTCTATGACTGGGCCGCCGACAAGGCCGAATTGGAAGCCGGCGGCGCGCGCTTCGCCACGCACTCCGACACCGAGTTCATCCTGCGCGGCTACCAGGCCTGGGGCATTGAAACCCTGCTGCAGCGGCTGCGCGGCATGTTCGCCTTCGCCATCCTGGATTTGAAACAACGCAAAGTGCATCTGGCCCGCGACCGGATGGGCGAGAAACCGCTGGTCTATTCGCTGCTGGACGGAAACTTCGCCTTCGGCTCGCTGGTGCGCTCGGTGCTACCCTTCTTGCCGCCGCAACGGCGAGACTTCTCCGCCGACGCCATCGACGCCTATCTAGCGCACCGCTACATCCCGGCGCCCGCCACCTTGTTCAGCCACATACAGCGCCTGGAAAACGGCCACCGGCTTGAGTTTGACCTAGACACCCGCTCGCTGCGCAAGCTGCGCTACTGGCAGCCAGCCAAGGACAGTGGCGACTGGCTGCAAGAGCTGGACCGCGCGGTGGCGATGCGCACCGTCGCCGACCGCCCGCTCGGCGTGCTCTTGTCCGGTGGCATCGACTCCACCGTGATCGCCAGCCGGCTGGCCATGCAACAGTTGACGCAATTCAGCAGTTTCACCGCCGCCTTCTCCGGCTCCAAGCTGGACGAGGCCGCCGACGCCGCCGACTCCGCGCGCAGAATGGGCCTGGCCAACCTGGCGGTGCAGATGCCGGACAATCTGGCGGCCGACTTCGAACGCATCGTCGCCGACCTCGACCAACCCTTCGCCGATCCGTCCAGCTTCCCCACCTGGTATCTGGCGCGCGAAGTCAGCCGCCACGTCAAAGTGGTGCTGTTGGGCGACGGCGGCGATGAATTGCTGGCTGGGTACAAGCGCGTCAACAAGCATCTGCGCACCCGCTGGCGCAGCTTGCTCAAGCTGCCTCTGGCGATCCAGCCCTCGCTGGACGGCAAGGGTGCCGGCAAGCTGGCCACCGAGCTGGCGATGAGCTGGCAGGACGCCTACTCGCTGCGCTTTTCCGGCTTCACCCCCGGCCAACGCCTGTTCCTGCAAGGCAACCGGCCGCTGACGCGGCTCTGCCACTGGCGCGCGCCCGACGACATCGGCCCGCCGCCGGCCAATGCGCCAGCCGGCCTGCATCATTTGCTGGCGATAGACTTCGCCAACTACCTGCCGGACTACATCCTGCAAAAGTCGGACCTGTGCACCATGGCCCACGGCCTGGAAGGCCGGGCCCCGCTGGTGGATCACCGCTTCTATCAAGCCTTGTTGGCGGTGGACGGCAAACAACGCTTCACCCAGCCGGCCAAGCTGATCTTCCGCCGCGCCATCCACCCGGCGCTGCCGGCGGACTTCTTCCAGCGCAAAAAGCGCGGCTTCAACCCGCCCTTGTCCGGCTGGCTAAAGACCAGCCTGGCCCCGCGCATGGACGGCCTGGGCGAACGTCTGGCGCGGCTCAGCCGCGGCCAGCTCGACGCAGCGGCAGTGGACGCCTTCGCCGCCGCCTACCGAAACGGGGCCGAGCATCTGGCCGAGCAGATGCTGCAGTTGCTGATTTTGGACGAAAGCCTGGGACAGCTCAGCCGGCTGTCGACGCAAATCTGAACGCCACGCGGTGCATGCCATTCCTATGGCCAGCACCGCCCGACGTCGCATCTGCTACATTCGACACCACATTTTCGTTTGAAAACGATAATGATTAGCATTAGTATTTTTAGGCAGGCCAAGCAAACCAATAATAAAGCGCTTATCCGCCCGGCCGGCGTCCTTCGCCGCCAAGCAGTGCCCTATTCAATTGAAACCAAAAGGAAACAATATGCGTCGCTTTGTCCAACTGGCTATCGCCACCGCAGCACTCACCGCTTCCGCCGCCTCCATGGCCAAGGAATACCCGATCGGCAAGCCGGCCCTGAAGAACGGCATGGAGATCGGCGCGGTCTACCTGCAGCCGACAAAGATGGAACCGGAAGGCATGATGCGCAAGGCGGAAGAATCCGACATCCACCTGGAAGCCGACATCCACGCCACCAAAAACAATCCCAACGGCTTCGAAGAAGGCGCATGGATGCCCTATCTGGTGGTTAAGTACGAACTGAGCAAGGTGGGCGGCAAGGAAGTGCTCAAGGGCGATCTGATGCCGATGGTGGCCAACGACGGTCCGCACTACGGCGACAACATCAAGCTGCAAGGCCCGGGCAAGTACAAGCTGAAATACACCATCCTGCCGCCGTCGGCCAATCAACACGCCCACTTCGGCCGCCACATCGACAAGGAAACAGGCGTAGGCCCGTGGTTCAAGCCCTTTGAACTGAACTACGAATTCACTTATGCCGGCATCGGCAAAAAAGGCGGCTATTAATCCCGTTGTTCTTACAAAAACAGGATTAATGCGAATGAGAATGTAAACGCAAGCCATTCTCATGCGTTAAAATAAGACAGCGCATGCCTTCCGCCTGCGCTGTTTTCTATCCGGAGACCCATTCCGATGAAGTTCGCGCCCTTGACCCTGGCCGCCGCCGCGGCCTGCCTGTTGTCCATGTCGGCCATAGCCGACGACATGCCGGTGTTCAAACTGGTGATGAAGGACGGCGTGTTCACGCCCGCCCGCCTGGTGGTCCCCGCCGGCAAGAAGTTCAAGGTTGAAGTGATCAATGCCGGCAAGACCCCGGCCGAATTCGAAAGCACGCCGCTGCGCAAGGAAAAGGTGCTCGGCCCCGGCGCGGAGTCCTTCCTGGTTTTCCAGCCGCTGTCCCCCGGCGAATACAAGTTTTTTGACGAATTTCACATGAAGACCGGCCAAGGCGTCATCGTCGCCAAGTAAACGCGGCCCATCCGCTGTGTAAGCCGTATTCAGGAGTAGACCTCATGGGACAAGTCCTATTCATCGTCTGGCGCGAAAGCGTCGAAGCCTTGCTGGTCGTGGGCATCCTCAATGCCTGGATGAACCAGAACCCGGCCGGCGCCGCCGGAAAACGCTATTTGTGGGCCGGCGTGGCGCTGGGCCTGCTCGCCGCCGTCGGCCTGGCCGTGGCCCTGTTCGCCGCCAGCAGCCTGATGGCCGGCGCTCAGGACATCTTCCAGACAGTGATGGTGTTCACCGCCGCGGCGCTGATCGTGCACATGGTGCTGTGGATGCGCGAGCATGGCCGCACGCTGAAGAAAGAACTGGAGGCCGGCCTGCGCGAAAACGCCAGCAATGCCAACTGGTGGGGCGTCACCCTGCTGGCCGCCATCGCCATCGCCCGCGAAGGCAGCGAAACCGTGGTCTTCCTCTACGGCATGTTGGCCGAGGCTGACGGCTCCACGCTGACCAGCATGAGCTTTGCCGCCATAATAGGCCTGGGCCTGGCCTTTCTGACCTTCTATCTATTGCAGCTGGGCGGCAAATATCTATCCTGGCGCTTGTTCTTCCGCATCACCGAAATCATGCTGCTCCTGCTCGGCGCCTCGCTGTTCCTCAGCGGCGTGGAGAAGCTGATCTCGATGGACATTCTACCGGCGCTGGTCGACCCGCTGTGGGACAGCTCCGCGCTGCTTGACGACATGAGCCCGGCTGGCGGTGTCGTCGCCTCTCTCACCGGCTACCGCGCCCACCCCGCCCTGATGAGCCTGATCGCCTACGCGCTGTTCTGGGCGACGATCTGGGCGCTGTTCCAGTGGCGCAACCGCAAGCAGACACTGGCCGTATGAAATCCGCCCGCCCGCCGCTTCCCCATTCCGCCGACGTCGCCGCGCGCGCCGGCGGTTCCTGTCGCCAGCCGACGGCCCAGGGTTTCATGGCCGCCGTCGGCTTGTGGCTGCGGGATCACGCCGGCCTGCTGCGCGCGCTGCAATGGGGCGTGGTGCTGGTCTACGCCGCGCTGCTGATCGTGCCGGCCTGCCTGGACTTGCCGGAAGACAGCGCCCGGATCTGGAACAATCTGACCATCTTCGCCCAATTCGTGTTCTGGGGCATTTGGTGGCCGTTCGTGCTGTTGTCCATGGTGTTGTTCGGCCGGCTGTGGTGCGGCGTTCTCTGCCCGGAAGGCGCTTTGTCCGAGTGGGCGGCCAAAAAAGGCCTGGGCCGCCCTATCCCGCGCTGGATGCGCTGGGGCGGCTGGCCCTTCGTCGCCTTCGCTCTGACCACCATCTACGGCCAACTGGTCAGCGTCTACCAATACCCTAAGGCCGCGTTGCTGGTGCTAGGCGGCTCCACCGTGGCCGCGGTGATCGTCGGCTTCATCTATACCCGCGGCAAACGCGCCTGGTGTCGCCACCTGTGCCCGGTCAACGGCGTGTTCGGCCTGCTGTCCAAGCTGGCGCCAATGTATTACCGAGTGGATGAGGCCGCCTGGAAAGCCTCGCAGCAAGGCAAAACCATCCCGATACAGGCGGTGGATTGCGCGCCGCTGCAACCGCTGCGCCATATGCAAGGCGGCAGCGGCTGCCATATGTGCGGCCGCTGCAGCGGCCATCGCGACGCCATCGAGCTGAGCCTGCGCTCGCCCACTGAAGAAGTGGTCAAGGTCGCAGCCAAAGAGGCCGATGGCTGGCAAACCGCCTTGATTGTCTATGGCTTGCTGGGCGTGGCGATGGGCGCCTTCCACTGGACCATGAGTCCTTGGTTCGTGGCCATGAAACAGGCGGCGGCGGAATGGCTGGTGGACCATGACATCCTGTGGCCGCTGGATACCGAGGCGCCGTGGTGGCTGCTGACTCATTATCCGCAGCACAACGACGTGTTCTCCTGGCTGGATGGCGCGGCGTTAATCAGCTACGTGCTGGCCACCGCCCTGGCGCTGGGCAGCGGCCTGTTGCTCTGCCTGGCCGCCGGCGTGCGCATCGCCGGCCCTTGGCGGACTCAACGGCTGCACCACCTGGCCCAAAGCCTGATCCCGCTGGCCGGTTGCGGCGTGTTCCTTGGCCTGTCCGCGCTGACGGTGACGCTGCTGAAGGCGGAAGGGGTGCCGATGTTCTGGGCCAACGACGCGCGGCTGGCCTTGCTAGCCGGAGCCAATCTGTGGTCGCTATGGCTGGGGCGCGCCATTCTCGCGCGCTGGAGCTCCGGCCCGCGCCTGGCGCTCGCCTTGATGCCATTGTTGGCGGCGCTGGCCTTGGTGGACGCCGCCTGGGGCTTCATGTTCTGGTGGTGGTAGCCGTCCCGCTGGCGACGGGGTGGGCGCTGTGCGATAACAAAGCATGCTCCCACCCTGATCCTGGAGTCGCACCATGTGGCGTCCGCTGCTGCTTGTTCTCTATTGCCTGGCCGCGCCCGCCCGCGCCGAAACACCGGCGATAGACTTCGCTACGGGCGAGTGGCCGCCCTATGTGTCGCGCAGCTTCACCGCCGACGGCGTCTTCGCCGACATGGTGCGCCAAGCTTGCCGGCGCGCCGGCTATATAGCACGTTTTCACTATATGAGCTGGCCTCGCGCGGAAGCCGAAATCAAGGCCGGCCGTGCCGCGGCGGCCTTTCCCTATCGGCCGACGCCGGAACGCGCGCTCAGTTTCGACTTTTCCCCGCCGCTAATACACAGCAGCAGCTACTTCTTCTATTACAAGCCCCGGCTCGCCCATCCCCCCGCCGACTTCCGCAGCCTGGCCGACTTGCGCGCCTACCGCATCGGCGTGCAGCTGGGCTATTGGTATCAACCGCTGTTCCGGCAATACCGGCTCAACACGCTGAACACCAGCGACGAGGAAAGCGCGATCAAGCTGCTGCGCGCAGGCCACTTGGACCTGGCGCCGCTGACGCTGGAGCGCGGCCTATTCCTGATCCGCACCCAGGCCGCCGGCCATGAACAGGACTTTGCCTATATTCCCACTCCGCTGGACAAAGCCACCTCGCTGTCCCTGATGTATTCACGCAGCTACCCAAACATCGCCAAGCTGCGGCCGGCAATCGATCAAGCCTTGCAAGCAATGCAGGCCGACGGCAGCCTTCACGCCATCTACCAGCGCAACTTCCCCGAACTCAAGCCGCGGCGCTGACCAGAGTCGGTTTCAGCACCTGCTCGGCGTCCTTGGGATCGACGCCGATCAGGAAACCGCGCTTGCCGCCGTTGATATAGATGCGCTCCAACTCCAAGATACTGGCTTCCATATACACCGGCATCTCATGGCGGGTGCCGAACGGGCTGGTGCCGCCCACTTGGTAGCCGCTATGCTTGTCCGCAGTCTTGGGATCGCAGGGATGCACCTTCTTGACGCCGATCTGCTTGGCCAGCATGCCAGTGCCCACTTCGCGGTCCCCGTGCATCAGCACGATCAACGGTCGTTTGTTCTCGTCCTCCATGATCAAGGTCTTGATCACGCAGTGCTCGTCCACGCCCAACTCTCGCGCCGACACCGTGGTGCCGCCCTTTTCCTCGTACTTGTACACATGCTCGCTAAAGCTGACATGATGCTCGCGCAATACCCGGATCGCCTGAGTGACCGGGGCCTTTCCCTTGGACATGATCTTCACAGCCTGAAAAAACAAAACGCCACTGTAGAAGTTTGCGCGCCGCGAGGCAAACCCCAATCCGCGCCACGTCGCCGATGTCGGCAGCGAGCTTGCCCGAGATCAAACGCCGCTCGGCCGACGCCAACGCCACCACAGCCTCAGCCCAAGCAGTAGGGCCAGCACCGCGGCGTAGATCAAGGGCTGGCTCAAGTCCTTCTTCACCAGCCACCAGTAATGCACCACCGCCAGCAGCGCCGTCGGGTACACCAGCCGATGCAGCCGGCCCCAATTGCGCTTGAGCCTGCGCATCCAACCTTGGGTCGAGGTCAACGCCAGCGGCGTCATCAACAACAGCGCGGCAAAGCCGACGGTGATGAAGGGGCGTTTGTAGATATCCCTGACGATGCCTGCCCAATCAAAAAACTGATCCAGCCATAGATAGGTCAGGAAATGCAGGCTCAGATAGAAAAAAGCGAACAGGCCCAGCATGCGCCGGCACTTAAGCGGCCAGCCGCCAACGCCAAAGCGCCGCAACGGCGTCATCGCCAGCGTCGCCAACAACCAAACCAGGGTCCAGGTGCCGGTGGAACGAGTGATGAACTCTACCGGGTTCACCGCTTCTCCGGACAACACGATCCAGGCGGCGCGCGCCAGCGGCAACAGACAGGCCACAAACAACAGGCATTTGAACCCGGCCAACACGCGGTCGGCAGGACAGGCGGCAGCGGATTTAAGGCGCAAAGTCGTCATCCCCGCTCCATCAATAGTTCTTGCGCAGATCCAGACCGCGGTACAAACCCGCCACCTGCTCTCCGTAGCCGTTGAACATCAAAGTCTTGCGCTTGAAGAATTCGCCGATGCGGCGCTCGCTGGCCTGGCTCCAGCGCGGGTGATCCACTTCCGGATTCACATTGGAATAGAAACCATACTCGCGCGCATTCGCCAGATTCCAGCTGGTGGCCGGCACAGTTTCCTGCAAATGGATGCGCACGATGGATTTGATGCTCTTGAAGCCGTATTTCCACGGCACCACCAAGCGGATGGGGGCGCCGTTCTGATTGGGCAAGACATCGTTATAGAGGCCGACGGCCAGAATGGTCAACGGATGCATCGCTTCATCGATACGCAGACCCTCGCGATAGGGCCAGTCCAGCACCCGGCCGCGCTGGCCGGGCATTTCCGCCGGCCGCTGCAGAGTTTCGAAGGCCACGTATTTGGCGCGCGAGGTCGGATTCATCTGTTTAAGCAGACTGGCCAGCGGAAAACCTACCCAGGGAATCACCATGCTCCAGCCTTCAACGCAACGTAGCCGGTAAATCCGCTCCTCCAGCGGAAATTTCAACAGCTGCTCGATGCCGAAGCTGCGCGGCTTGGCCACCTCCCCGTCCACCAACACATTCCAGGGTCGGGTTTTCAGACTGCCGGCGTTTGCCGCCGGATCGGCCTTGTCGGTGCCGAATTCATAGAAATTGTTGTAGCCGGTAATCTCTTTCAGGCTATTGGCTTTGTCGTTGCCGGCCAGGGTCGACAGCGGGCTTTTCTTGGCGGCCAGCGCCGCCAAAGTCTCAGCGGACAGCAGCAGGCCCGCGCTGCCCAGCATGAAATGGCGGCGGTTCAGATATACGCCTTCCGGCGTGATGTCCGACGAGGAAATATCGGCGGGTTTCTTGATCAGCATGGCGGTGTCTCCGGTCTCTACCCCCATGAGTCGGGAGCGGCTCCTGAATCTGACAATCGTTCACGCAGATAATTTACGCAAGTGGTTCCTCATCCGCCCGCCAGGCGCGCCCCAAAGCGCTGCCCTGGCCGCCGTCACGCGCCAGAAGCCGGCCTATCGCCTGCAAGGCGGTCCAGCGCGGGCCGCACCAGTCCGGCGCGATCAGGGTTGGCGCCTGCGCGGTGGCCGACACTCGGTGGTACACCACTTGCGGCGGGGTATGGCGGATCAGGCTGGCCGCCGCTTCCGCGTAATCGTCCAAGCTCCACGGCGCCACTTCGCCCCGCCGGTATTGCGCCGCCATCCGCGAACCGCGCACCACCATCAGCGGATGCAACTTCAACCCTTCCACGCCGATGTCCAACACCGCGTTCAGCGAGGCATGGACAGCGGCAGCGTCCTCTCCGGGCAGGCCGGCGATCAAATGAGTGCACACCTTGAGCCCGTGGCCATGCGCTCGCCGCACCGCATCGCGATACTCAGCCAAGCCGTGGCCGCGCCGGATCAGGGCCTGGGTCCGGTCGTGCGCGGTCTGTAGTCCTAGTTCCAGCCATACCTCGCCGCCTTGCTGCTGGTATTCCGCCAGCAAGGCCAGCGCGGCGTCCGGCACGCAGTCCGGCCGGGTACCCACGCACAAACCCACCACATCGGCGCCGGCCAGCGCCTCGTCGTACAAGCGGCGCAGTTGCTCGGTTTCGGCGTAGGTGCTGGTATAAGCCTGGAAATAAGCCAGATAACGGCGCGCGCGGTCAGTCTTGATTTTCTCCCGCGCCAATTGCTCGCTGATCGACAAGGCCGCCGGATCGCGGCCGAAACTGCGCACATTGCAAAAGGTACAGCCGCCGCGCCCCAAGGTGCCGTCGCGGTTGGGACAGGTGAAGTCGCCCGCCAGCGATAATTTATGCACCGGCTCGCCAAAACGGCGCTTCAGATAATAACCAAAGGTATGCAGATGCCGGGTCAGGTCCATTGCCAAACAACGCCCAAAGCCGGGCAGTCTAGCCAGCGAGCGGGCAGGAGGCGCTGAGCGGGATCAAGGATGGGCGCAATGGCTCTCTGTAAAGCAGTTCATAGTCTCGTTAGCAAGAACGAAACAAGGCGAGAACGGCTGAAAAAGCGGAGTGCACACACGCTACATGAGCATTTTGAAAGTGCGCTTACCGAGCCAGGTTTCACGACGCGTGGCAGATCGTAAACAGGTCTTAAAGACGGTGCCAGCCCAATAGATACAGCACCGAAAACAGCCCCGCGCTGACTAGCAGCGCCAGGGCCAGCGTGCTGAACAGCTCGTGCAGGCTCTGCCGCTGACGACGGTTGAGCAGCCAGCGGGCCAACATCAGCAGCACGCCGCACAGCACGAAGAACTTGAAGAGACGACCGAGCATGGCGGGCCAGAGAAGGAAAGTCGCCCGATTATCCGGCGCGCCGCCGCGGCTGGCAAGACGCTGTCGCCGGCGGCTCAAGACATGCTAAAGTCCTGACTGTAGCCTACAGGAGGCTCCGCGACGAGAATGGCCGGCACAGACCGGCCGCCGGTGGAGCGACAGCATGAGCATGGCCAACGCCGCGCATGCCGAAAATAGCAAAAGAGGCACTCAAGTCATCATGTCCGACTCCCACGACTCCGTCGGCATCGTTACGGCTCAAACCGCCGTGTTCGATACCCCCTTGCCGCTCAATAGCGGCGCCATACTGCAAGGCTACCAGCTGCGCTTCGAGACCTATGGCGAACTCAATGCCGCCAAGAGCAACGCCATCCTGATCTGCCACGCCCTGTCCGGCCACCATCATGTAGCCGGCCGCTACCAGGCGGACGACAAGGCCGCCGGCTGGTGGGACAATATGGTTGGTCCCGGCAAGCCCATCGACACCCGCCGCTTCTTCGTGGTCGGCGTCAACAATCTGGGAGGGTGTCATGGCAGCACCGGCCCCTCCAGCATCAATCCCGCCACCGGCCAGCCCTGGGGCTCCGCCTTTCCCGTCGTCACCGTGTCCGACTGGGTCTACAGCCAGTCGCGCTTGGCGGACCGATTGGGCATAGAACGCTGGGCGGCGGTGATAGGCGGCAGCCTGGGCGGCATGCAGGCCTTGCAATGGAGCATCGACTACCCGGAGCGCATTGCCCACGCGCTGGTAATCGCATCCGCCCCCAAGCTGTCGGCTCAGAACATCGCCTTCAACGACGTGGCGCGCCAAGCCATCATCACCGACCCCGAATTCCACGGCGGCGACTTCTACGCCCATAATGCGCTGCCGCGGCGCGGCCTGCGGCTGGCGCGCATGCTCGGTCACATCACCTATCTATCCGACGACGGCATGGGCGCGAAATTCGGCCGCATGTTGCGTTCCGGAGACTATCGCTTCGGCTACGACGTGGAGTTCGAGATCGAATCCTATCTGCGTTATCAGGGCGACAAATTCTCCGACGCCTTCGACGCCAATACCTACCTGCTGATGACCAAGGCGCTGGATTACTTCGACCCGGCCAAGAGCTTTGGCGGAGATCTGGTCGCTGCGCTGAAAAAGGCCAGCGCCCAATTCCTGGTAGCCAGCTTCACTAGCGACTGGCGCTTTTCGCCGGAGCGATCGCGCGAAACCGTCAAGGCGCTGGTGGCCGCCAACCGGCCGGTGTCTTATGCCGAAATCGAGTCCGTACACGGCCACGACGCCTTTTTGATGACCGACGAACCCTATGTCCAATTGATGCGCGCCTACCTCGACCGCGTGGCGCGGGAGGTGCAAGCATGAACGCCCCGCAAACCACGGCGCCGCTGCGCGCCGACCTGCGCCTGATCGCCGACTGGATCACGCCCGGCAGCAGGGTTCTGGATCTAGGCTGCGGCGACGGCGCGCTGCTGTCCTGGCTGGGCCGCAACAAACAAGTGGTGGGTTACGGCGTGGACCTGGATGTGAGCAATGTCGTCAAATGCGTTGCCTCCGGCGTCAACGCGCTGCAAGGCAACCTGGAAACCGGATTGGCCGAATTCGACAGCGACGCCTTCGATCACGTAGTGCTGTCGCAAACCATACAGGCGATGCGCGAAACCGAGCAGATTCTCAACGAAATGCTGCGAGTAGGCCGCGAAGCCATCGTCACTTTTCCCAACTTTGGCTTCTGGGAAAACCGCTGGCAAATCTTGCAGGGTCACATGCCGGTTTCCGACACCATCCCCTACCAGTGGTACGATACGCCCAACATTCACTGGTGCATGCTCGGCGACTTTGAAGCGCTGTGCGCCAAGAATCGGCTGCGCGTGGTGGAACGCGTGGTGATGAATGGGGTCAAACGAGTGACTTTCATGCCCAACTTGCGCGGCAGCCTGGCGTTCTACCGGGTGGCGCGCCAATAACAACAAGCGGCGGGCCGGTCCCGCCGCGCGATCCGTAGAAACTGGCCTGCCCATGAGCAACACAACCATCGACTGGCGGCGCGACGTCTTCTCGCGCACGATGCTGATCTGCGTCTTCACCGGCTTCGCATCCGGTCTTCCGCTGTACACCCTGATCAACCTGCTGCCCGCCTGGCTGCGCAGCGAAGGCGTCGACCTCAAGGCCATCGGCTTGTTCGCGCTGATCGGCTTGCCCTATACCTGGAAATTCCTGTGGTCCCCGTTGATGGACCGCTACGTACCGCCGCTGCTGGGCCGCCGCCGCGGCTGGATGCTGCTGACCCAACTGGCGCTCATCGTCACCATGGCAGGCTTCGGCCTGTTCAATCCGGCCCAGCACATCTGGAGCATCGCCGCGCTGGCGGTGGGCGTGGCCTTCTTCTCCGCCAGCCAGGACATCGTGCTGGACGCCTATCGCCGCGAAATTCTCAGCGACAACGAACTGGGGCTCGGCAACACCGTGCACATCAACGCCTACCGGCTGGCCGGCCTGGTGCCCGGCTCGCTGTCCTTGATCCTGGCGGATTACATCCCCTGGGACCGCGTCTTCTTGATCACCGCCTTGTTCATGATTCCGGGCGTACTGATGACGCTAAAAGTCAGCGAGCCCAAACTGGCGGGCCAAGCGCCCAAAACGCTGCGAGAAGCCGTGGTGGAGCCCTTCCATGAGTTCATCACCCGCCAGGGCTGGCAAGGCGCCGCCTGGATTCTGGGCTTCATCTTCCTGTACAAGCTAGGGGACAGCATGGCCACCTCGCTGGCCACGCCGTTCTACTTGGACATGGGTTACGCCAAGTCCCAGATCGGGCTGGTGGCCAAGCACGCCGCGCTATGGCCGGCGGTGATAGGCGGCCTGCTCGGCGGCCTGTGGATGATCAAACTGGGCATCAACCGGGCGCTGTGGGCCTTCGGCGTGGTTCAGGTACTGTCCATTCTGGGCTTCGCCTGGCTGGCCAGCTATGGACGTTTCGCCTCCATCGGCGCGCATGAACTGAGCATGCTGGCCGTGGTCATCGGCTTCGAAGCGCTGGGCGTCGGTCTCGGCACCGCCGCCTTCGTCGCCTTCATCGCCAAGAGCACCCACCCGGCCTACACCGCCACCCAGTTCGCCTTGTTCACCAGCCTGGCCGCGGTGCCCCGCACCCTGGCCAACGCCTCTACCGGCTATATCATCGACGCCATAGGCTGGACCCATTTTTTCCTGTTGTGCACCGCGCTGGCGCTGCCCGGCATGGTGTTGTTGCTGAAAGTCGCCCCATGGAGGGAAAAGGAGGGAGCATGAAGGCATGGAAATCAGCGTTGCTAGGCGCAACGCTGCTGAGCGCAGCCTGCGCCGCCGCCGCGTCGGCCTCCGCCGACACGGCCATGCAAACCGTCAAATACCGCTGCAACGGCAGCAAAATGGTAGTGGTGGAGTATCCAATCCAGAACAGCGACGCCGCTATCCGCCTGAGCTGGAATAACCACCGCTATCGGCTAACTCCAACCAAGGTTGCTCAAGGTGAGCGTTATATAAGCCAACAACTGATCTGGTCGCTGCTGGACGAACAAGCGCGCCTGACCACCCGCGGCGGCCGCGTACTGGCTCAAAGCTGCCGCAAGATCCAGCTGTAAGCGACGGCCGACGACGCTTAATCACCCCAGGCCCCGCATGACTGCGGGCCGGACTCATCCGGCCCGCATTGCGATAGATTGCCATCCTGATCCAGGCTCAACTGCAAACGGCCGGCCAACCGGTGCCCCGCCCTGGGCTTGGCCAACAAACGGAAACTGGCTTGTCCGGCGCTGTCCGCCGCAAGACTGGCGCTGCCCAGCCTGATTTCAAACTCGCTCGTGCCCGGCCGCGGCAACGGCGGCCACGACCCGGACTGTGAACGGTTTTCCAAATGCCAACGCTGGACGAAATGGAGATTCTCCAACAAGGCCGCGCGCGCCTCTGCCAACTGCCCGCGCAATATCTGCTGCTGATAAGCCGGCCAGGCCATCGCGGCCAGGATGGCCGTCACCGCCATCGCCGCCAGCAACTCCAGCAAGGTCATCCCGACTTGCGTTCTCATTCCTCCTCCAATTGCCGCCAGTTCAAGCGCCCGCCGCGGCCGGCCTGCTCGCCCGCTCCGGCCCAGAACCAACTTTGCACAGTCAGCGCGCTACGCTCGCTTTCGCCCCAAACCCTCACGCTGATCCGGAACAGACGACCATCGACGCCAACGAACCGAAACGCCGGGTTGAGCAGCTCCAACACATAGCGCGGCGGGCTCCAACGCTGTCCAACTCGCACCCGCGCCGGCAAGCACGATGTCGGCGGACGGCCCGGCGTCGGCTCAAGCGGACGACTGGGTCCGCAAGGATGCAATAGCGGCCACCGCGCGCCGTTGATCTGCACGCTGCGCCGCCATAAATCTGGCTCGGTCGAACACAAACCGTAACCGACGCCGTCAACGGTGGACAGACAGTCCGGCATGAACCAACCCAAGCCACGGGCGTCGCCGTGCCAGGGAATGCCGCTTTCGCCCGCCAAGCCATCCTCAAAGCGGAGATTCAAGTCCAAAACTCGCCGCTCCGCCGCCCGCAAGGCCTGCAGCGCCGCCAGCCGCAGCGCCCGCTGTTCCGCCAGATTGCGCGTGGCGCGCTGTTCCACCGCCACTGAACGGGCGGTTCCCATGGCCAGCGCCGTCAACAGGCTGAGCAGCGGCAGGATCAGCCACAACACGGCGCCGTGCGGCCGGGAGCCTCTCATCCGCTCGGCTCCAATGCGCACGGCAGGGCCGGCGTCAACGCCACCACGGTGGTCCATCCCTGCCGGCGGCCGTCCGACTGAATCTCAAGCGACAGCTCCACCCGCGACAAACGCATCCAATCCTCAACGCTCAGTTGCTCCGCTTGTTCCCGCCAGGTCAGCTCCAGCGGCCGGCAAGCGCGGCGAACGCCAAAGCGCTGCCGCAACGCCGCCACGCCCGTTGCCAGCAATTGCGGCGGCTCCGCCGCCAGGCCGGGCCGGCTTTCCTCCAACCATAAGGCATCGCCTTCGCCCTCTCTACGCAGGACGTAACGCTGCGAAGCGATGGCCAATACCTCCAAGGAGGCGCTATCCGCGCCGCGCAACGGCCCCGCCGCAGCGTCCCCCTGCCAGGCCAGCACATGCGCGCCGGACTCCCGCCGCCATTGCAAGCCCGGTTCACCCTGCGTCAACAGCCTCAGACTAGAGCAACTGGCCAACGCCGCTTCTTCCCAATCCGCCTCGCTGTGCCAACGCAACATGGTCTGCGTCGCCTCCTCCGTCACCGATACCGTCGCAGCGCTAACGCCGTAGCGAAAGCGCATGCCTTCCGGCGCCTCGAACCCGCGCCCCGGCGATTCCGCAGCTTGCGCGCACGCGAAGCGTCCATGCCTGCGCCAGCTCTCCGCCAGTTGCGCCAGCGCAAACTGCCCGTCCTGGTGTCGCCGCAAACGGCTCTCGAGCGCTCGCAGGCTACCCTGCATCGTCAACGCGCCTTGCAAGGCCAGCGCCAACACCAGCAGGCCCAGGCTCATCGCCACCATCATCTCCACCAGGGAAAAACCCTGGTCACGCACACCGGCGGCCACGGCTAAGGCGCTTCCAATGCCAGCACGTAACGACGAGCAAAACGACCAGGGCCATCTCCGCCCGCTCTCTCGTCCCAAGTCAACCGCACATAGACGACATCGCCCTGCTGCTCGCACAGCTCCGTCATCGCATTCAACGCGCCGCGGCACTGCCGCGCCTCAATGGCGTTTCCCCCCAAACCTTCCAGCCGCTGCCGCAAGCGCGACCAATCCGCCTGCTGTTGCGCAGCCGCCTGCGCCGCTTCCGTCTCCGGCCACAACAGCGCCGCTTCGCCCAGCTCCAGCGCTGCCGCGATCACCTCCGCTCGCAACATGGCGTCGCGGCCATGCAGCAGGGCACGTAGCTGCACAGAGGACAGCGCCAACATTGAAACCATGACAACGAACAAGGCCAGCATGGTTTCCAGCAAAGCGCCGCCGCGCAAGGCGGACTCAGGCCGGGCAAGCATGATCCGCCTTGCCGACTTCCGCACGGCCATAGCCGCTGACCGTCAGAATCAAACACAGACCCGCGCGCGGACTTTCCAGCACCAGGCGAGCCCCCTTCCCGCGCGCCAGCCGTCCGTCCGGCATGAATTGCAACTGGTCCCGCTCCGCGCGCATTCGCACCTTGCCCACGGCGAACACCAGCAGATGCAAGCGCTCCTGACTGTCGTAACCCGCTTGGACGCCGCCCTCCTTATCCGCGTAAACCAGAGCGCCACGGTCCCACACCTGCCTCTGCTTGGCACAGCCTTGCAATTGCAGGTTCCGCTTCAGGTTGGCCGCGCACACGTATACCGGACGGTTGCTACGCAGCGCCTCGCTGCGGGCAAAGTGCAAGAGATTGGCCATAGCTTGGGCGTGGCTGCGCAATTGCTGGGCCAACAACAAACGGCTCAGTCCCGGCGCGGCGATCGCCAAGCACAGCAAGATGATCGCCAGAACCGTCATGGCCTCAATCAGGGTGAAACCGATCTGAGTTCGCATGTCAGACCCCGTCTCATTGGGAGTCTGGACAATATATTGAGCAAAGCGAGGCTAACGGAACCGATCTTGTTCCCGAAAACGCCAGACCAACCAGGCATTTAGGCCAGGGCCAACAAAACGACATGGGCATGAAAAAAGCCAGCCTACCCGGCTGGCTTTCAGATTACGATGCAAATCCCGCTCAGTGCGCGCTTTCCCAACTTTCCCCCGCGCCCACCTCCGCCAACAGCGGCACCTTGAGCTTGGCCACGCCGGCCATGATCTCAGGCAAACGCCGCTTAACCCGCTCCAACTCGGCTTCCGGCACTTCCAGCACCAGTTCGTCGTGCACCTGCATGATCAGTTTGCTGCCCATGGCGTCGTCCTGAAGCCAGTTCTGCACCGCTATCATCGCCAGTTTGATCAGATCCGCCGCCGTACCCTGCATCGGCGCGTTGATCGCCGCGCGTTCCGCGCCGGCGCGTCGCGCCGGGTTCGACAACTTGATCTCAGGCAGGTACAGGCGGCGACCGAACACGGTTTCCACATAGCCTTGCTCGCGCGCGGTTTCGCGCGTGGTCTGCATATACTCCGCCACGCCCGGATAGCGCATGAAGTAACGGTCAATGTATTGCTGGGCGGCGCTGCGCTCTATGTCCAGCTGCGCAGCCAGGCCGAAGGCGCTCATGCCGTAGATCAGGCCGAAGTTAATCGCCTTGGCGGCGCGCCGCTGATCAGGGCTGACTTGGGACAATTCCACGCCGAACACCTCGGCGGCGGTGGCGCGGTGGATGTCCTCGCCGCTGGCGAAGGCCTGCAGCATGCCGGCGTCGTCGGACAAATGAGCCATGATGCGCAGCTCAATCTGTGAATAATCGGCGCTGACGATCACGTGCCCCGGCGGCGCGATGAAGGCCTCCCGCACTCGACGCCCTTCCGGTGTTCGCACTGGAATGTTCTGCAGATTGGGGTCCGAGCTGGCCAAGCGCCCGGTGATCGCCACCGCTTGCGCGTAATTGGTATGCACTCGGCCGGTGGCAGCATTGATCAGCAGCGGCAATTTGTCGGTGTAAGTGGACTTGAGCTTGGCCAGGCCGCGGTATTCCAGGATGCACTTGGGCAACGGGTGATCCAGCGCCAAGGCCTCCAACACCGACTCATCGGTGGAATAACCGCCGGATGGAGTCTTCTTCACTCCCTTGGTGGGAATGGCCAGCTTGCCGAATAGGATTTCCTGCAACTGCTTGGGCGAGTTCAGATTAAACGGCTGGCCGGCCAATTCATAAGCCTGGTTCTCCAGCCGCAGCATTGCCGTGCCCAATTGATGGCTTTGCGCCGCCAGCCGGTCGCGGTCTATCAACACACCATGGCGCTCCATCGCAAACAACACCTCGGCCACCGGCAGCTCGATGTCGCGGTAGACCTCGCGCAAGCGTCCTGTCAGCAAGCCGGAGAAGTATTGATTCAAGCGCAGCGTGATGTCGGCGTCCTCGGCCGCGTAGTTGGACGCAGTGTCCACGTCCACCTCGCCGAAACCGATCTGCTTGGCGCCTTTGCCGCAAATCTCCTCGTAACTGACCGTGGATTCGCCCAGGTGACGGCGCGCCAGATCGTCCATATTGTGGCGCTCATGGCTTTCCACCACATAGGAGGCCAGCAGGGAATCGTCGATCACGCCCGCCAGGCGAATGCCGTGATTGGCGAATACATGACGATCGTACTTCAGGTTCTGGCCGCATTTTTTCCTGTCGGCGTCCTCCAGCCAAGGTTTGAGCTTGGACAGGCTTTGCTCCAGATCCAATTGCTCAGGCGCTCCGGCATAGTGATGACCCAACGGCAAATAGGCGGCCTCGCCGGAACGCACCGAGAAACTGAGGCCGATAATACGCGCCTGCATCTGGTCCAGGCTGGTGGTCTCGGTATCCAGCGACACCACCTCCGCTGCCGCCAGCTTGGCCAGCCAGGCGTCCAGCTGCACCGCGTCCAGAATGGTTTCATAGCGCCGCTCCGCCACCGCCTCCGGCAAGGCCGGGCTGTCCTGCGCCGCCTCAATGGCAAACAGATCGTCGCCCTGCGCGCCTGCCGCGGTTTGCGCCACCGCCGGCATGTCCTCGCCCTCGGTCACTTCGCGGTAGAAGGTGCGGAAGCCCAGGCCTTGGTACAACTCGGCCAGCCGCGGCTTATCCTTGACGCCATGTTGCAGGCTGTCCAGGCCGTAAGGCATATCCGCGTTCAGGTCGACATCGCACTTGATGGTGATCAGCTCGCGGCCCTTGGGCAGCCAGTCCAGCGCCGCGCGCAGGTTCTCGCCCACCTTGCCGCCCACCTCCGCCGCCTGGGCGATGATGGCGTCCAGGTTGCCGTATTGCTCCAGCCACTTGACCGCGGTCTTGGGGCCGCACTTGTCGACGCCCGGCACATTGTCCACCTTGTCGCCGATCAGGGTCAGATAGTCGACGATCAATTCCGGCGGCACGCCGAACTTGTCCTTGACCCCGTCCCGGTCGAAGGTTTCATTGGTCATGGTGTTGACGATGGAAACCAGGCCATCCACCAATTGCGCCATGTCCTTGTCGCCAGTGGAAATGATTACCCTCATGCCGGCTGCCGCGCCGGTTCTCGCCAGCGTGCCGATCACGTCGTCGGCTTCCACCCCCGGCACCACCAACATCGGCCAGCCCGAGGCTTGCACCACCTCATGGACCGCCGTAATCTGGGAGGCGAGTTCCTCCGGCATCGACGGGCGATTGGCCTTGTATTCGGGGTAAAGGTCGTCGCGAAACGTCTTGCCTTTGGCGTCGAAAACGCAGGCGCTATAATCGAACTGCACTTCCTTCTCCAGCCGCCTGAGCATGTTCACCATGCCGTAGACAGCC
This sequence comes from Chromobacterium sp. IRSSSOUMB001, assembly GCF_023507765.1. Lineage (NCBI taxonomy): Bacteria > Pseudomonadati > Pseudomonadota > Betaproteobacteria > Neisseriales > Chromobacteriaceae > Chromobacterium > Chromobacterium sp. IRSSSOUMB001. Next base: position 176,682 of record NZ_JALCYU010000009.1, on the reverse strand, counting down.
CCCACCGGGCGGCCATCCGGAGAGCGCAAATCGGGCATCGCGTGAAAGGCGCGGTACAAATAAGAAGAGCCGTCGATCAATAACAGTGTTTTCATAAAAAGAGGCAGAATATGAGCTTGTCCGATAAATTACCGCAAACCAGCGATCGTCACGCGATGATGCAGCGTTTCCGTTCCCGCGAAGCCTGGCATGTGATGAAGATCATGTCGGAGTTTGTCGATTCGGCGGAAGCCTTGCAAGGCATCATGCCGGCGGTGAGCATTTTTGGCAGCGCGCGCACGCCGCGCGACCACAAATATTACAAATTGACCGAAGAAGTCGCGCGCCTGCTGTCGGACTCCGGCTTCTCCGTCGTTTCCGGAGGCGGCCCCGGCATCATGGAAGCCGCCAATAAGGGGGCATTCTACGGCAGAAGCCCGTCGGTGGCGCTGAATATCGTGCTGCCACATGAACAGAAACCCAATGAATACCAAGACCTGAGCATCAAGTTCAACCACTTCTTCAGCCGCAAGGTCATGTTCGTCAAACACGCCATCGCCTACGTGGTGATGCCGGGCGGCTTCGGCACACTGGACGAAATGTTCGAGGCGCTGACGCTGATCCAGACCGGCAAGAGCCGCAAGATCCCCATTATTCTGTGCTGCAGGGAGTTCTGGGAAGGCCTGCTGGACTGGGTCAAGGACCGCTTAATCAGCGAAGGCATGATCAACCCCGACGACATGAATCTGATCCAACTGATCGACGATCCGCGGCAAATCGTCGAAACTATCTTCAAACATTACGAAACCCGCGGTTTTGAAGCGCTGCCAGAAGAGCGCGAACAACTGCTGCATCTTTAAAACCGATGACAATCAAGGACCACGCCATGCGCCGCCTGCTCGCCGCCCTCGCCCTGCTGCCATTGACAGCCGCCTGGGCCGATACGCCCCCTCCCGCCAAGACCCCAGTGCCGCCGCCGCCGGCGATCAGCGAACAAAACGCCGCCACCGCGGAACCTGAGGTGCGCATCATTCAGAAGGGTGAAGACAAGATCGAGGAATACCGGCTCAACGGCCATTTGTACATGGTCAAGGTGACACCGTCGCACGGCGTGCCCTACTACCTGATGGACGATAACGGCTCCGGCTCCATGAAACAGATCGATCCCGCCAACCGCATCATCATCCCGCGCTGGGTGCTGATCCGGTTCTGAGAGGGCAACCATGTCTGTTTACACCACGGTCAGCCATGACCAGATGCAGGAATGGCTCAAGCGTTACACCTTGGGCCAGCTGCTGGACTTGCAGGGCATCGCCTCCGGCATCACCAATACCAACTACTTCGTCACCACCACGCATGGTCGCTACGTGCTGACGCTGTTCGAAGCGCTGAAACTGCAGGAACTGCCCTATTACCTGACGCTGATGAGCCACTTGGCGCGCCACGGCGTAGCCTGCCCGGCGCCGGTAGCCGACAATACAGACCAGTTCGCCTCGATGCTGGCCGGCAAACCGGCCTGCCTGGTCAGTTGCCTGGACGGCGCCGACGTCGCGCAGCCCACCCCGGCGCAATGTCGCGCCGTCGGCGAGATGCTGGCGCAAATGCATATCGCCGGCGCCACCTTCCCCGGCAAGATGGCAAACCCCCGCGGCCCGCGTTGGTGGAGCGAAACCGCGCGCCAGGTCCACCCCCACATGGACGAAGACTCCGCCGCCTTGCTGCGCGAGGAGGTGCAGTTCCAGGACAGCCACCGCTTCGATCACCTGCCTTCGGGTGTGATTCACGCCGACTTGTTCCGCGACAATGTACTGTTGAACGGCGATCGCATCGCCGGTTTCATCGACTTCTACTACGCCTGCAACGACATACTGCTGTACGACTTGGCCATCGCGGTCAATGACTGGGCACGAAACGATGAGCACAACATAGACGACGAACGCGCCGCCGCCTTGCTCTCCGGCTATCAGTCGGAACGCAAGCTTACCTCGGAAGAGAAAAAGGCCTGGCCGCTGATGCTGCGCGCCGCCGCGCTGCGCTTCTGGGTTTCACGGCTGCAGGATATGTATTTTCCGATGAGCGGGGAAATGACTTACACCAAAGATCCTGGTGTTTTTCAAGCCGTATTGAAACGACACCGTCTACAGCAACACCACTGGCTATGAGGCTACGTTACGCGACTCGCTAGCGCTCAAGATGGGCACCGGTCACCCGCCGCCGGTACCCCATCCTGAACACAAAGCCCAGCACCAGCATGACCATCATGCAGGCCGCCAGGCTCAGCGGGCTGCCCCAGACCAGCGGCGCGATCAAACCGGCCACCACGCTGGACATCATGGTCTGGAAGAAGCCCTGCAAGGACGAGGCGGTGCCGCGCAAAGACGGAAACTGGTCCATCAGGTTCAGGGTGATGGACGGCGCGGCGATCGACATGCCGGTGGTGTACAGGGCCAGCGGCAACACCGCCCACGGCATCGCGGCTTCCGGCGCAAGCAGGTTGTACAGCAAGTTCCAGCCGGCGGCGATGAACATCACCACATAGCCGCGAGACACAATATCCTTCTGCGATACCCGCCCCGCCATCTTGCCGGACAGGTAGGCGCCGAACATGATGCCGGACACCGCCGGGCCGAACATCCACAGGAACTGCCCTGGCCCCAGGTGCAGATGCTGCATCAGAAAGACCGGCGCCGACGGGATGTACAAGAAGAAACCGGCGAAATTGAAAGACACCGCCGCGGTCAGCAATTGGAATTCTCGCTTGCGTCCCACCTGCCAGTAATTAGCCAACAGGTATTTGATCTTCAAGGGCTGGCGCGCGGACTCATGATGGGTTTCCGGCAAGGCGAACCAGCTCATCAGGAAGAGCGCCAGGCCAATCAACGCCATGAACACGAAGATGGAGTGCCAGCCAAAGGCGCCGAACAGCCAGCCGCCCACCACCGGCGCGATGGCAGGCGACAGCGAAAACAACATGGTAACCTGCGACATCAGCCGCTGGGCATCGGCGCCGTCCAGCTTGTCGCGGATGATGGCGCGCCCCACCACTAGGCCAGCGCCGCCGCAGAAGCCTTGCAGCGCCCGGAACAACAGCAGTTGGCCCAGGCTGTCGGCCAAGGCGCAGCCTATCGACGCCAGGCTGAACAACAAGGTGGTGACCAACACCACCGGGCGGCGTCCCACCGCGTCCGAGATCGAGCCGTGCCACAGCATCATCACTGCGTAAGACAGCAGATATACCGTCAACGCCTGCTGCATCTGCAACGGAGAGACCGCCAGGCTTTGCCCGATCGCGCTCATCGCCGGCAGGAAGGTGTCGATCGAAAACGGCCCCAGCGTGGACAGGGCCGCCAGCAGGATTGCCAGCCCGAAGTGGCTGCGTGTGGAGGGATGCATGGCGGATAAATAACAATGAGAGTCAATGCATGTTAACGGTTAGGCCAGCACTTGCCAAACCGGACTGATGTAAATAAAACGTCATAGCCTCATATCGCGCTTTTCAAGCGCGCGCCGCTGGCGCCGGCTCCGATTTCGTGCCACGATCAATCCACTCCACGCCAGCCATAACAAGGAGAGACCAGCATGATTCGCCTGTACCACAACCCGCGCTGTTCCAAGTCCAGGGAGGCGCTGAGCCTGCTGGAAAACGCCGGCGCGGAAGTCGAAGTCGTAGAGTACTTGAAGCACCCGCCCAGCTACGAAGAACTGGAGCGCCTGCTGACGCTGCTTAACATGGAGCCGCGCGACCTGATTCGCCAGAAGGAGGAGGAATACACCGAACTCTATCTGGACGACATCACGCTGGAACCCCGGCATCTGATTACCGCCATGATAGACAATCCCAAGCTGATCGAACGCCCTATCGCCGTCTGCGGCGAACGCGCCGTGGTGGGACGGCCGCCGGAACGGGTGCTGCAGCTTCTGGACTAAGAGTCCTGTGCACGATCTCGCGAGCTAGAGCGAGACAAGGCGAAAACCGCTGCGAAAGCGGGATGTACATACGGTACATGAGCATTTCGAAGGTGTGTCCACCTTAACGCGCAGCAGATCGTGAACAGCTTCCTAAGCCTAGCGGGCTCCGCCCTCCAGCGCCCAAGGCAATCGCTCTTGGGCGTTTTTGCATTCAGCGTCCCGCCAACCTGCACTCGTCCCATCCCCCTCAAAATTATCACTTGCGGAATAGTAACTCACGTTATTAAAATAACGACTATGAATCCAACCAAGTCATTTCAAACGCTAGAGCAGGCCGTCAACCGGATCGAAGCGCGTTTTCCCGGCGTGCCGCGCCAGGAAGTCATTCTGGCGCGCTTGCTGTACCACATCCTGCCGCGGCTGTCCGCCCACCTGTGCGACAAGCTGAAGCATCACGGCCTCAACGAGACGGTGTGGATGGCGCTGCTGGCGCTATACGCCTGTCCACAACAAGCGCTCTATCCGTCTGAAATCAGCGACACGCTGGATTCATCGCGCACCAACGCCACGCGCATTGCCGACGAACTGGTCAAAAACGGTTGGGCGGCTCGTTCGCCCAGCGCGGAAGACCGGCGCAAGATCCTGCTTGAGTTGACGCCGGGCGGCGTTCAACTCGTGGAATCCCTGCTGCCCATTTCCCGCGAATGCCACCGCGAGTTGTGGTCGGATTTCGACGCCGCGGAAAAACAGGAGTTCGAACGCTTATTGCGCAAGCTGCTCTGCAGCCTGGGCGGTTGAAGCTGGGCAACCGGCTTTTTTTCGTCCTTATAATAACCTGCGTGACTATCACATCATCAATCACTTTACCAATTGCTAATACAGCAAGTGAACACGGGAGTCCCACAAGGTGAAAAAGACTCAATGGCAGCACGGCGTCAGCGCCCTGCTGCTCAGCGCCCTGTTGGGCGGCTGCGCGAGCTTCGGCCCTGACAACGTCCCCGCATCTGAGCTCAAAGCCGAACAATTACGGCTGACCGATGGCCAGGGCGAACAGATCGCCAATGATTGGTGGACGCAACTGAACGACGCCGCGCTGAGCCAGCTGGTGGCCAAGGCCCTGCAGGACGCGCCCTCGCTGAAACTGGCCGAGGCCCGGCTGCGCCAAGCTCGCGCCGCAGTCGGCATCGTCGAAGGCAATAGCGGCCCCAAACTCGATTTCAGCGCCAATATGACGCAGCTGCATTACGAGTTCCCGGCGCCGATCTCGCGCGACTACGTCAACGCCTACACCGCGATGCTGATGGGTAGCTGGGAGTTCGACTTCTGGGGCAAGCACCGCGGCCAGATCGACGAAGCCGTCGGCCAGCAGCAAGCCATCGCCTTCGAAGGCGCGCAAACCCGGCTGACGCTGACTCAAGCCGTCATCGCCCAATACACCCAGTTGCAACGGCTGCAGGCGCAAAGCGCGGTGCTGACCAAGCGCATCCAACTGGCGGAAAGCCGCCAGACGCTAACCCAGGCCCGCATCAACGCCGGCCTGCTGCCGGGCGACAACCAGCGCGGCAACGAAGTCTCGCTGCATCGCCTGCGCCAGCAGCAAAGCGCGCTGACTCAGGACAGCGACCGCGCCCGTCACGCGCTGGCGGCGCTGACCGGCCAAGGCCCGGAAGCCTTGCGTGACTTGCAGCCCGGCAAGACGCTGACGGTGCCGGCCATGGACGCCGACAGACTGAACGCCGACCTGCTGGGCAAGCGCCCAGACATCGCCGCCCAACGCGCGCGGGTGGAAGCCACCGCCGGCGCGGTCAAAGCCGCGCGCGCCGAGTTCTATCCCAATATCAAGCTAACCGCCTTCGCCGGCCAGACCTCGCTGGAATTCAACAAGTTGATGAACGGCGACTCCACCTTCTGGGGCTTCATGCCGGCGATCAGCCTGCCCCTCTTCCACTCTGGCGCGATCCAGGCCAATTTGGGCAAACAGCGGGCTGGCTACGACATCGCCGTGCACAGCTACAACCAGACCGTGCTGGACGCGCTCCGCGACGCCGCCGACTCCGTCAGCGGCTGGCAGCAAAGCGGCAAGCAACTGGAACAGGCCCGCCAAGCGCAAGACAGCAGCCGTCGCGCCGCCGACTCCGCCGCCGCCCGCTTCAAGGCCGGCATCATCAACAAGCTGAACCTGCTGGACGCCCAAGACAGCGCGCTGGCGCAACAATCTGCGCGCATCGACGCCGAAGCCGGCCGCAAACTGGCCTGGGCTTCCCTGAACACCGCATTGGGCGGCGGCTTCAACGCTGCGCCCGCCACCCACTGAGAACGCATCCATGGACAAGAAAACCAAAACCGCGCAAGGCCGCAAACGCAATCTGATCATCGCCACCACCCTGTTCGCCGCCATCGCCATCGGCTATGGGGCGTACTGGGCGCTGGTGCTCAGCCACCAGGAAAGCACCGACGACGCTTATGTCAGCGGCCATCTGGTGCAAGTCACCCCGGAAGTGGGCGGCACCGTCGCCAAAGTCCTGGTGGACGACACCCAGCACGTCAAGGCCGGCCAATTGCTGGTCAGCCTGGACAAGAACGACGCACAGCTCAACTTCGACCGCGCCCGCAATGAATTCGCTCAAGTCGTGCGCCAGACTCGGCAGTTGATGAGCAACACCCAGCAACTGGCCGCTCAAGTCACGCTGCGCGAAACCGAACTAGCCCGCGCCGACGCCGATCTGAAGCGTCGCAAACAGCTGGCCGGCACCGACGCGCTGTCGGCGGAAGAGTTGAGCCACGCCAACGACGCCGTCGCCGGCGCCAAGGCCGCGCTGGACGCCGCGCGCGAACAGCAAAAAGCCAGCGCCGCGCTGCTGGGCAAGGACGCGCTGGCGCAGCAGCCCGCGGTCAAGGCCGCCGCCAGCCGGCTGAAGGAAGCCTGGCTCGCGCTGCAGCGCACCGAGATCAAGGCGCCGCTGGACGGCGCCGTCGCCCGCCGCAATGTGCAGGTTGGCCAGCGCCTGGCCGCCGGCACTCCGCTGATGTCGGTGATCCCGCTGCAAAACCTGTGGGTGGACGCCAACTTTAAGGAAGGCCAACTGGCCAAGATCCGTATCGGCCAGCCGGTGGAACTGAAATCCGACCTCTACGGCGGCAAGATCGTGTACCACGGCAAGGTGGTGGGCCTGTCCGCCGGCACCGGCAGCGCTTTCTCGCTGCTGCCGGCACAGAACGCCACCGGCAACTGGATCAAGGTGGTGCAACGCGTGCCGGTGCGCATCCAGCTGGACCCGAAAGACCTGCAATCGCACCCGCTGCGCGTCGGCTTGTCGATGGATGTGGTGGTGGACACCTCCAGCACCGACGGCAAGGCCGTGGCCGAAGCCCAGCCCTTCGTCGCCCACCAGGACGTCTCCGGCCAGTTGCCGGACCTGAAACAGGCCGATGAACTGGTGCGGACGCTGCTGGCGGCCAACGCGGGTGAAGGCAAGGCCGAATAAGGGGGCCGGACCATGAATCATCCACCATTGACCGGCTCCAAGCTGGTCTGGATCACGCTGGCGCTGTCGATGTCGGTGTTCATGCAAGTGCTGGACACCACCATCGCCAACGTGGCGCTGCCCACCATCTCGGGCAACCTGGGCGCGGCCACCAGCCAGGGCACCTGGGTGATCACCTCATTCGGGGTGGCCAACGCCATCGCGGTGCCGCTGACCGGCTGGCTGGCCAAACGCCTGGGCGAGGTGAAGTTGTTCACCGCCTCCACCCTGCTGTTCGTGCTCACCTCCTGGCTGTGCGGCATGTCCAGCAGCCTGGAAATGCTGATTTTCTTCCGCGTGCTGCAAGGCGCGGTGGCCGGCCCGATGATTCCGCTGTCGCAGAGCCTGCTGTTGTCCTGCTATCCGCCGGAGAAGAAAGGCATGGCGCTGGCGCTATGGGCGATGACGGTGATCGTCGCGCCGGTGTTCGGCCCGATTCTGGGCGGGGTGATCAGCGACAACTGGCACTGGGGCTGGATCTTCTTCATCAACGTGCCGGTGGGACTGGCGGCGGCCTTCATTTCCTGGCGCATCCTCAAGCCGCGCGAAACCGAAACCGTCGATCTGCCGATCGACCGCATCGGCCTCGCCTTGCTGGTGATAGGCGTAGGCGCGCTGCAAATGGTACTGGACCGCGGCAAGGAGCTGGATTGGTTCAACTCCACCGAGGTGATCACCCTTGCGGTGATCGCGGTACTGGCGCTGGTTTATCTGGTGATCTGGGAGCTTGGAGAGAAGCATCCCATCGTCGACCTGAGCCTGTTCAAACAGCGCAACTTCACCGTCGGCACCATCGCCATCAGCCTGGGCTTCATGCTCTACTTCGGCACCGTGGTGCTGCTGCCCTTGATGCTGCAGACCCAGATGGGCTACACCGCCACCTGGGCCGGCCTGGCCGCGGCGCCCATCGGGCTGATCCCGGTGGTGCTGTCTCCCATCATCGGCAAGTACGCGCAGCGGCTGGACATGCGCTGGGTAGTGACGGTGAGCTTCAGCGTGTACGCCGTCTGCTTCTTCTGGCGCAGCACCTTCAACCCCCAGATGGACTTCGCCTACGTGGTGTGGCCACAGGTAGTGCAAGGCATTGGCGTGGCCTGCTTCTTCATGCCGCTGACCACGATCACGCTATCCGGCCTGCACCCGAGCCAGATCGCCAGCGCGTCCAGCCTGTCCAACTTCCTGCGGATTCTGGCCGGCAGCATCGGCACCTCGATCACCACCACGATGTGGGACCGTCGCGAGGCGATGCACCACGCGCGCCTGACCGAGCATGTCAGCCTCTACGATCAGGCCTCCAACGCCTGGTTCCGGCTGCTGGACATGGCCGGCCTGTCCTCCGGGCAGCAGGCGGCGCTGACCTCGCTGCAGATCACCAAGCAGGGTTACATCATGGCGGCCAACGAGATTTTCTGGCTGTCCGGCGTGCTGTTCGTACTGCTGATCGGCCTGGTGTGGTTCGCCAAGCCGCCGTTCACCGCCTCCGGCAGCGACAGCGGCGCGCATTGAAAATAGCCTGAGCGGGCCGGGCGGCGACGACATCGCCGCCCGGTTTTTCTATTCTCCCCGAAACACCGCCGCGCGCTTGTCCAGGAAAGCCCGCATGCCCTCCTTCTGATCCCGCGACGCGAACAAGAGCTGGTAGGCCTTGCGCTCCAGCATCAGCGCCGTCGCCAACGGCGCGTCGGCGCCGGCCAGCACCACTTCCTTGATCTGCGCCACCGCCAGCGGCGGCAGCATGGCGATCTGCGTCGCCAGTTCTAGCGCGCGCGTTTCCAGCGCCTCATCCGCAGCCACCTCGCTGACCAGCCCCATCGCCAGCGCCTCCGCCGCGCCGATGCGCTCGCCGCTCAGCAGCAGTTTCATCGCGCGGAATTTGCCCACCGCCCGCAGCAGGCGCTGGGTGCCGCCGGCCCCCGGCATCACGCCCACTTTGACTTCCGGCTGGCCAAACTGCGCGGACTCGGCGGCGACGATGATGTCGGCATGCATCGCCAGCTCGCAGCCGCCGCCCAAGGCGTAGCCCGCCACCACGGCGATCACCGGCTTGGGACAGTCCGCAATCGCCTGCCACAGCATGTGCACCTGGCACTGCATCAACTCGATGCTGTCGCAGTCCACTAGCTCGGCCAGATCCGCGCCGGCAGCGAAGGCGCGGCGGTCGCCGCACAGCAAAATCACTCTTACATCGACCGAGGCGCTCAGCGTCTGGAAATGCCGCGCCAGCTCCCGTCGCAACGCCATGTTCAAGGCATTGAGCGCCTGCGGGCGGTTCAAGCGCAGCCGCGCCACGCCGGCGGCCGGATAATCCAGCACAACCAGTTCATCCATCACGCAAGCTCCTTCACCCGCTCCAGCACCAAGGCCACCCCCTGACCCACACCGACGCACATCACGCACAGAGCCAACCGGTCGCCGCTGGCTTCCAGCTGGCGCAAGGCGGTCAAGACCAGCCGGGCGCCAGAAGCGCCCAGCGGATGGCCCAGCGCAATCGCGCCACCATTGGGGTTCACCCGGGCGTCGTCGTCCGCCAAGCCCAACTGACGCAACACCGCCAGCGATTGCGAAGCAAAAGCCTCGTTCAACTCAACCACGTCCAGATCCGCCACGCTCAGGCCCAGCCGCCGCAACAGCTTTTCCGCCGCCGGCGCCGGCCCCAAGCCCATGATGCGCGGCTCCAGCCCTACCGAACACATACCAAGAATCCGCGCCCGTGGTCGCAGGCCGTGACGCTTGAGCCCGGCGCCGCTGGCCAGTAGCAAAGCCGCCGCGCCGTCGTTGACGCCGGAGGCGTTGCCGGCGGTAACCGATCCATCCGCCACCACGCTCTTGAGCCGAGCCAGCTCCGCCAACGTGGTAGCCGGCCGTGGGTGTTCGTCCTGAACTACCCGCAGCGACTCGCCCTTGCGCTGCGGCAACTCCAACGCCAGGATTTCCACGTCGAAAAAGCCGCGCTCGCGCGCCGCGGCGTAACGCTGCTGGCTGCGCAGCGCGAAGGCGTCCTGATCGGCGCGGGAGACATGGAATTGCCGCGCGACGTTTTCCGCGGTTTCCGGCATCGAATCGATGCCGAACTGACGCTGGAAGGCCGGATTGACGAAGCGCCAGCCTATGGTGCTGTCTTCTATCCGCGCATTGCGCGCAAACGAGCTGTCGGCCTTGCCCATGACGAAGGGCGCGCGCGACATACTCTCCACGCCGCCGGCCAAAATCAGGTCGGCTTCACCGGCGGCGATCGCGCGCGCGGCGAGGCCCACCGCGTCCAGACCAGACGCGCACAGGCGGTTGACGGTGATTCCCGGCGTGGATTGCGGCAGGCCCGCCAGCAGCGCCGCCATCCGCGCCACGTTGCGGTTGTCCTCGCCGGCCTGGTTGGCGCAGCCCAGAATCACCTCGTCCAGGCAGGACCAGTCCAGCTGCGGCTGACGCCGCATCAGCGCGGCGAGTGGCAACGCCGCCAAATCGTCGGCCCTCACGCCGGAAAGCGCGCCGCCGTAACGGCCAAACGGGGTGCGGATGCCATCGCAAATATAGGCATGGGGCATGGAAAACCTCCTGGATCAACGGTGTTGGAATTGCGGCGACCGCTTGTCGAGAAAGGCTTGCATGCCCTCCTTCCTGTCGGCCAGAGAGAAGCTGGCATGAAAGGCGCGTCGCTCGAACAGCAGACCTTCGGCCAAGCTGGATTCGAAGGCTCGGTTCAGCGACTCCTTGATCAGCATCAGCGCCGGCATCGAGTAGCCGGCCATCCGTGCAGCCAGCGCCCGCGCCGTCGCCAACACCTCGGCGTCCGCAACCACCCGCGACACCAGGCCGGCCCTCTCGGCTTCGTCGGCGCTGTAAAGCTGACCGCTCAAGCACCACTCCATCGCCTTGGCCTTGCCGATGGCGCGCGGCAGGCGCTGAGTGCCGCCCATTCCAGGCAGCGTGCCCAGTTTGACTTCCGGCTGGCCGAAGCGGGCGGACTCGCCGGCGATGATCACATCGCACATCATCGCCAGCTCGCAGCCGCCGCCTATCGCCAGGCCGCGCACCGCCGCGATCAGCGGCTTGCGCACGCTGCGCGCGCGCTCCCAATGCCGGCTCACGTAGTCGTCGAGAAAGACTTGCTGATAATCCCACTCGGCCATGCGGCCGATGTCGGCGCCAGCGGCGAAAGCCTGCTCGGTGCCGGACAGCAGAATGACGCTGATGTCGGGGTCGCTGTCCGCCGCGTCCAGCGCGGCCTCCAGCTCCCGCATCAACTCGGGGCTCAGCGCATTGTGCTGCGCCGGCCGGTGAATCTCCAGGTGGCAGATCCGCTCAGCGCGGCGCTCCCTCAAATGCTCGCTCATGGTCAGTTCCTTCTCCACATCCATACACGCCGTGAAGAAACAACTGGCTGACTATCCGTGCCATGCCCGCCCTATCAATCGCGCCGTCGGCGCGGAACCAGGTAAAGGTCCAATTCATCATGCCGAACAAGGTCATCGTCACCGGCTTGACCTGCTCCGTCGACAGCTCCGGCCGCAAGCGGGCGATCAGTTCGGCGAAGGCCGCCACCACGCCGGCCTGCTTGGCCTTCACCTGCCGCCGGTCCGCTTCGCCCAGGAATTTGACGTCCTGCACCAACACCATGTGGTAGTGGCGCGAGGACGCGTACTCCTCCATGAAGCGCTCGATCAGCAGCCGCAGATGCGCCTCCGCCGGCAGGCCTTGCCGCGCCGCCTCGTCGACGATGCCGACCAGCCGGTCCACATAGGTGTCGGCGATGTCGAACAGCAGATGCGATTTATCACGATAGTAGTGGTACAGCAGCGGCTTGGACATGCCGCACAACTCAGCCAGTTGGGCTATCGAAGCACTGGGAAAACTCTGCTCGGCAAACAGACGGGCCGCGTTTTCCAGTATGTTTTGTTGCTGCGCCTCGTAATTGGGAGATTTAGTTCTGGCCATATCCGCATATCGGTTGAATGAAAAGACCAGACGCGGCACCAGCGAACCTCCCCGATGACTACGAGCCGCCAGGCAAACCCCGATGAAACTGGGTTTTGCCAGCGGTTCTAGACAAGCAACCGTCAACGCTCATCAAAACTGAGCACCACTTGCTGGGTCCGTGGACGCGCCTGACAGGCGAGCACGAAGCCTTGTTCCACCTCGGCCGGTTCCAGGGCGAAATTCTTGTCCATGGCAACCCGGCCGGACAGCACCTTGGCCCGGCAGGTGCAGCATACCCCACCTTGGCAAGAGTAAGGTAGGTCGACTCCGGCCGCCGTGGCCGCTTCCAGGATGCGCTCGCCCGCGCCCAGTTCCAGCAGCCGCTGCTGACCATCGATGATGATGGTGACGCTGGCCGCCGGACTGTCCTCGATCGCTGCTGCCGATTTGGCCTCGCCGCGCTCCGGCACGCCGAAGCGTTCGTAATGAATGCGCCCGGCGGCCAGTCCCGCGCGCTCAAGGCAGGCGCGGGACTGATCTATCATATCGTTGGGTCCGCAAACGAAGGCTTCGTCCACCGCGCTGTCCGGCAGCAACGCTGCCAGCGCCCTTTGCAGCCGTTCGCCATCGAGACGGCCGTGGAACAACTCCGGTTGCTGCGCTTCGCGGCTGAGGAAGTGATACACCGCCAGGCGCGCCGGATAGCGCGACTTCAGTGCCGCCAGTTCGTCTGCGAACAAGATCCCGCCGCGCTTCCGATTGCCGTACAGCAAGGTGAAACGGCTGTGCGGCTCTCGCCGCAAGGTGGTTTTCAAGGTGGACAGCAAGGGGGTGATGCCGCTGCCGGCGACGATGCCCAGATAGTGCTTGCGCTGCTCCACCGCCAGTGGCGTGAAGAAACGCCCCTCCGGCGGCATCGCCTCCACTTCGCGCCCAGGCTGCCAATGCTGATGGACGTGGCTGGAGAACACGCCGCCGTCCACTCGCTTCACCGCCACCCGCAAGATGTCCTCATCCACACCGCAGCACAGCGAATAAGTGCGCCGCTGCTCCACGCCGTCAATCTGTTCGCGGAACACAAGATGCTGGCCCTGGGTGAAGCGGAAGCTCTCCCTAAGCTCCGCCGGCGGCTCCAGCATCAAGGAAATGGCATCGTCGGTTTCCTGGCGGCGTTCGACGATGCGCAGGCGATGAAAAGCTAGTCTCATTCCAGTCTCCTTACTCCGGTCCTCTCCGCGGACTCAGATCGGCTTGAAATACTCAAATGGCTCCAGGCACGCCTCGCAGCGATAGAGCGCCTTACAAGCGGTGGAGCCGAATTGGCTCAGCCGCCGGCTGCGACCGGAGCCGCATTGCGGGCAGGCTGGCGCCGTCGATTGGAAGCGCAACGGCTGCCAGTTGTCCTCGGCCGCGCTCGCGCACGCCGGAGGCGCAATGCCGTAGCGGCGCAGCTTGTCGCGGCCGTCGGCGCTGATCCAGTCGCTGCTCCAGGCCGGGCTCAACTGGGTGCGCAGCACCACCCGCGCCTCGCCCGCCCGACTCAGCGCCTGCCGCACCGAGGCGGCGATGGCCTCGGTGGCCGGACAGCCGGAATATGTGGGAGTCAGCGTGACCTCCAGGTCCTCTCCCACCCGCGCCACCTTGCGCACGATGCCCAGATCGCACAGCGACACCACAGGTACCTCGGGATCCGGCACCTGATCCAGTACCCGCCAGGCTTGCGCCACGCTCAGCCGCGCGGCGCGCATCACCAGCACCCTCCGGGATAGGCGCGCTGCAGGAACTGCATCTCCGCCAGCACATGGCCCAAGGACTCGCTGTGTTCGCCGCGCTTGCCGCCGGAGCGATAGCCGGTGTCCGCCGGGAGCCGCAGCGTGGCTTCCGCCAGCACCGGCAGCACTAGCGCCTCCCATTCCTTCCGCAGAAGAGCCGCCTGCGGCGCAATGCCGCCCTGGCGCCGCTCCAGCGCGTCGTTGTCGAACATCTCGGCCAGATACGGCCACCAATGCGCCAGCGCCCGCTGCATGCGCCGCCGCGATTCATCGGTGCCGTCGCCCAGCCGCACCACCCATTCCGCCGCGTAGCGCAGGTGGTAGCGGCTTTCCGCCAGCGCCTTGCCGGCGATCGCCGCCAGCCGCGGCTCCGCGCCGTCGCGCAGCGCCCGCCACAAGGCCACCTGGTAGGCGCTGAACAGGGCGATGCGCAGCACGGTCTGGCCGAAGTCGCCGTTGGGCAACTCCAGCAAGGTCAGATTGCGGAACTCCGGCGCGTCGCGCAGATAGGCCAGCGCGTCCTCGTCCCGGCCCCGTCCTTCCCATTCGCCGGCCAGGCTCAGCAGCAAGCGCGTCTGGCCTATCAGGTCCAGCGCGATATTGCTCAACGCGATGTCGTCCTCCAGCTCCGGCGCGTGGCCGCACCATTCACCCAGACGCTGACCCAGCAACAAGGTGTTGTCGCCCAGCCGCAGCGCGTATTCGATCAGGTCCGCCGTCACCGGCGGCTGCGTTTGCACAACTCTCTGCACAGACATCGCGCACTCCTCACATATGGTTCACGGCTTCCGGCAACTGGAAGAAGGTGGGCAGGCGATAAGTCTTTCCGGCCATGGGTTCGAACAGCATTTCCCGTTCGTCCGGCTCGCTACAGCTCAGCGCCGCGCTGGGCAGCGCCCAGACCGCGCCGGGCGGGAACTCGCCAAAGGCACGCTCCGCCCGCTGCAAGGCCTGCGATGCCGACGCGGCCAGCAGGCTGGCGACGTGCAGGTGGTCCAGGCCCGGCTTGAGCTGCAGAAATACTTCGTATTGTTGCGACTCCGTGGCCGACTCCCCCGCGGAGGGCGGCTCGCCGTTTTCGTCGAGGCTGTCGCTGGGCGCCACCCACAGACTGACGCCCTCTTGGCGACGGAAATAGATATCGCGGGCCAGCAGCAGCGCATGGCGCGCATCGGCTGCATGCAGGCTGCTGGAGTGCTTGTATTGCAAAGCGTTGCGGCCGAGGACGAAGACCTCGAAACGCGGCCAGGCGTTGGTGGACTCGGACATGGAGGCTCCTGATTAGGCGGCGGCGCGCGCCGCCTGTTTGTCTGCATAGGCTTGGGCGGCGGCGCGCACCCAGGCCCCCTCTTCATGCGCGCGGACGCGCGCGGCCATGCGTTCGCGGTTGCAGGGGCCGTCGCCGGCCAGCACCCGCTTGAACTCCTCCCAGTCCGGCTCGCCGAAGTCGTAATGCCCGCGTTCCGCGTTCCAGGCCAGCGCCGGGTCCGGCAGCGCGATGCCCAGCACCTCGGCCTGCGGCACGATGGCGTCGACGAATTTCTGCCGCAGATCGTCGTTGGAGATGCGCTTGATGCCCCATTGCATGCTGCTGGCGCTGTGCACCGAATCCCGGTCCGGCGGGCCGAACATCATCAACACCGGCCACCACCAACGGTTCACCGACTCCTGCACCATGGCCCGCTGCTCCACGTTGCCGCTCATCATCGTCAACAGCAGGTCGTACCCTTGGCGCTGATGGAAGCTTTCCTCCTTGCAGATGCGCACCATGGCGCGAGCGTATGGGCCGTAAGAGCAGCGGCACAGTGGAATCTGGTTCATGATCGCCGCGCCGTCCACCAGCCAGCCTATGGTGCCGATATCGGCCCAGGACAAGGTTGGGTAGTTGAAGATGCTGGAATACTTGGCGCGGCCGGACAGCAAGGCCGCCACCATCTCGTCGCGCGGGCGGCCCAGGGTTTCCGCCGCCGCGTAC
Source organism: Chromobacterium sp. IRSSSOUMB001 (assembly GCF_023507765.1). NCBI lineage: Bacteria > Pseudomonadati > Pseudomonadota > Betaproteobacteria > Neisseriales > Chromobacteriaceae > Chromobacterium > Chromobacterium sp. IRSSSOUMB001. The sequence continues at coordinate 160,609 of NZ_JALCYU010000009.1, read as the reverse complement.
AGATAAAGGCCGTGCCCGCCCTCGTCCTGCACCTTGGCCAGCAGGATGGCCTTGCGCTTGAGCGTGGGCGCGCGGCCGATCCAGTTGCCTTCCGGCAACATGCCCACCACTTCGGAATGCGCATGCTGGGAGATCTGCCGCAACAAGGTCTTGCGGTAGGCGTCCGGCATCCAGTCGCGCGCCTCTATCTTGTCGTCGGCCCGCAGCTTGGCGTCGAAAGCCTGCAGGCGCTGCGACGGTTCGGTCGCCGCCGCGGCGATGTCCGGCTGATCCAGGGCTTGGGTGTACATCGCGTATCCTCCTTGGTGAGCGCCGCCGGACCAAGCGTCTGGGGCGCGGAAACGGCTTATTAATTAATTTACCGTTCGTTCAATTAAAATACAAGCGTTAGTGATACCCACCAGCCGCCGCCTAGCCGCGCGGCCGCTTGTCCACCACTCGCCGCGCCTTGCCCACAGAACGTTCTATCGTCATCGGCTCCACCACCCGCACGGTGGCGGTCACACCCACATGGCTCTTGATGCTGTGCTGCAGCTGCCGCTCCGCCAGTTGCCTGGCGTCGTCGCGCGCCGGCCCGCTGAGCTCGCGTTCGACGAAGACCGACAGGCAGTCCAGGTGGCCGTCCTTGTCGACTTCCAGGTAGAAATGCGGCGCCAACCCCGGCTGTCGCAGAATCACTTCCTCGATCTGGGTGGGGAACACATTGACGCCGCGGATGATCAGCATATCGTCGGAGCGGCCGACGATCTTGCCGATGCGCCGCATCGAGCGGCTGCTGGGCGGCAGCAGCCGGGTCAGGTCGCGGGTGCGGTAGCGGATCACCGGCATCGCTTCCTTGGTCAGCGAGGTCAACACCAGCTCGCCTTCCTCGCCATCCGGCAGCACCTCGCCGCTGAACGGATCGATGATTTCCGGGTAGAAGAAATCCTCCCAGATCACCGGGCCGTCCTTGCTTTCCACGCATTCGCTGGCCACGCCCGGCCCCATCACCTCGGACAGGCCGTAAATGTCCACCGCGTCGATGCCGGCGCGGCGCTCGATCTCCTGCCGCATTAGCCCGGTCCACGGCTCGGCGCCGAAGATGCCGACCCGCAGCGAGCAGGCGGCGGACTCCATGCCCCGGCGCTCCATTTCATCGAGGATGTTCAACATATAGGACGGCGTGACCATGATGATGTCCGGGCGGAAGTCCTGGATCAGTTGCACCTGGCGCTCGGTCTGACCGCCGGACATCGGCACTACGGTGCAGCCCAGCCGCTCGGCGCCGTAGTGCGCGCCCAGGCCGCCGGTGAACAGGCCGTAGCCGTAAGCGATGTGCACCATGCTGCCGCGCCGGCCGCCGGCGGCGCGGATGGAGCGCGCCACCACCGTGGCCCAACTGTCGATGTCCTTGCGGGTATAGCCCACCACCGTCGGCTGGCCGGTGGTGCCGCTGCTGGCGTGAATGCGCGATACCTGATCCCGCGGCACCGCGAACAGGCCGAACGGATAGTTGTCGCGCAGATCCGCCTTGCTGGTGAACGGAAAGCGGCTGAGGTCCTCCAGCTGCCGCAATTGCTCGGGGTGAACGCCCGCTTGGACGCACTTGGCGCGAAACGGGGCAACATTGTCGTAAGCATGTTGCAAGGACCAGCGTAAACGCCGCAGTTGCAAGTCGGACAACTCATCGCGGCTGGCGGTTTCCATCGCGTCCAGTTCGCTGGACGAAGGGCGGCTGGCGGACATGGTGCTTCTCCTATGTGGATTGGGGGCTGGCTCTGCGGCCATTTGCTGCTGCTGGAAACAGTAGGGCTGGCTTGCTCTCCTTGATGGACTCTTAGCGGGTGGCAGGGGACGGAGCGAAGGTATACGGCCCTTCACTCCGCCTTCGGGCCGGACCGGTGCGAGCGGCCGCGCAGCAGGACCAGGGTTTCGCCGCGCTGATTGCTCACCCTCACATCGTAAAGACCTTGCCGGCCGCCCTGGTGCTGGCACTCGGCCTCCGCCAGCAGGCAATCACCGCTATGCGCCGGCAGCAGGTATTCCATGCTGATGGCCACGCCGACCGCGCGCGGGCCCCAGCTATTGCAGGCGACGGCGAAAGCGGTGTCCGCCAACGCGCACAGTAGGCCGCCGTGGCACAGTTGGAAGCCGTTGAGCATATCGTCACGCACCCGCATGCGCATCCGGGCGCGGCCCGGCGCGACTTCCAACAACTCCATGCCCAGGCTGGCCGACGCTCGGTCCTTGCTCAGCATTTCCAGCGCGCTGTGCTCGGCAAGCCGCCCGGCGGACTCGGTCTCAGTCATGGAATCGTCCTCCAGACAGCGCCAGCCGCCGCAATAGCGGCGAAACCCGATAACGTTCGTCGCCGTATTGAGCGTGCAGGGCGTCCAGAACTTGCGCCACATACTCGTTGCCTAGCCGATCAGCCCAAGCCAGCGGTCCACGGGGATAAGCGGCACCCAAGCACATGGCCTGGTCCACGCTGTCCGCCGCCGCCACGCCCTGCCCCACCGCGTCGGCAGCCTCGTTGGCCAGCATCGCCACGGTGCGCAACACCGCCATGCCGGCGGCGTCGTCCAGCCGCGACACCTGCAGGCCGGCCGCCTGCAGCACGCCCTCCGCCTGCGCCGCCAGCTCCGGCGCGGCCTGGTCCGCCACCGCCAGCGCCAGCCGCTGCGCGCTGGCGTAATCCAGCGCCAGATCGAACACCGCCCAGCCGGCGTGGCCGCTGTCGGCGGCGCGGCGGGTGGCGCTGCGGCCATCGGACAAGGCCAGCCGCAAACCGTCCCAGCTTAGCCAGCCTTGAGCCGGCCCCGGCTCGCGCTCCAGCCGCACGCCGCCGGCCTGCAAGCGCGCCAGCAGCGGTTCGGCCGCGCCCAGCCCGCCGTGCACCCGCAGTACGGCGGGCGCGGGCCGCGACGGCGCGGCATCCGCCGCCGGCAAAGCCTGGCCGTAATCGTAAAAACCGCGGCCGCTCTTGCGGCCCAAGCGGCCGGCCGCCACCAGTTCCTGCTGCAGCGGCGACGGCCGGAAACGCGGGTCTTGCTGCATCGCCTGGAACACCGATTGCGTCACCGCGAAATTCACGTCGTGGCCAATCAGATCCATCAGCTCCAACGGTCCCATCGCGAAACCGCCGGCTTCGCGCAGCAAGGCGTCCAGCGTGGCCGGCGCGCACGCGCCTTCTTGCAGCAAACGCAAGGCCTCGGCATAAAACGGCCGCGCCACCCGGTTGACGATGAAGCCGGGCGTGGACGCGGCCGGCACCGGGGTCTTGCCCCAGGCGCGCATCAGCGTGCACAGACGGTCCGCCAGCGCCGGCGCGGTCGCCAGCCCGCTCACCACTTCCACCAGCTTCATCCGCGTGGCCGGGTTGAAGAAGTGCAGGCCCAGCACTCGCTCGGGATGGCGCAGGCCCGCCGCCAGCGCGGTGATGGACAGGGAGGAGGTATTACTGGCCAGGATGGCCGTGGCCGGCAACAGCGCATCCAGCTGCCGCAACAGCGCCTGCTTGGCGTCCTGCCGCTCGACGATGGCTTCTATCGCCAAGGCGGCGTCGGCCAGCTCCTCCAGACAAGAGGCCGGCCGCAGCCGGCGGCGCGCGGCGTCCAGTTGCGACTGGCTCCATTTGCCGCGCTGGACCAGGCCGGCCCAGTCGGCGGCGATCACGTCCGGCGCCGCCGCCGCGGCGCCGGCGTCCTGATCGTATAAATACACTTCATGTCCGGCGGCGGCGGCCACCGCGGCGATGCCGCGCCCCATCGCGCCGGCGCCTATCACCGCCACCCGCTGTTCGCTATCCTGTTGCATGATCACTGCCCTCCAAAGCGCGGCGGCCGCTTGGCCAGGAAGGCCGCCACGCCTTCGCGGTAATCGGCGCTGAAGCCCAGCTCGCGCTGCGTATCGCGCTCCAGTTGCAGCTGCTGTTCCAGACTGTTGCCCTCGGATGCTTGCAGCGCCCGCTTGATCCGCGCGTAGGCCAGCGTCGGCCCGCCGGCCAGCTGTTCGGCGAGTTGCCTCACCGCTGCGGGGAAGTCCTCGTCGTCTACGCAACGCCAGATCAGCCCCCATTCCTCTGCTTGTTCCGCCGGCAATGGCTCGGCCAATAGCGCCAATCCCATCGCCCGAGCTTGGCCCAGCAGGCGCGGCAGCCAGTAACTGCCGCCTGAATCCGGCATCAGGCCAACCTTGCTGAACGCTTGGGTAAAACGCGCCGAGCGCGCGGCGATCACCAAGTCACAAGCCAAGGCGATGTTAGCGCCGGCGCCGGCGGCCACGCCGTTGACCGCGGCGATCACCGGCTTGGGCATGTCGCGCAGCCGCCGCACCAGCGGCGCGTAGTAGTCCTCGATGGACTGCCCCAGGTCCACCGCCTGCTGCCCAGGTAGCACCGCCCGGTCGCTCAAATCCTGGCCGGCGCAAAATGCCCTCCCGGCACCGGTCAACACCAACACCCGGACCTCTACGTCGTCGCGCAGGCGGTCCAGCGCCGCCGCCAAAGCCTGATGCATCGCCGGATTGAAACTGTTCAGGCGCTGCGGCCGGTTCAGAGTCAAGGTCGCCACGCCGGCCTCCAGGCTCAATTCAACGCTCGTTTCCGTTGTCTGCATGCATGCCCCCTTTTTGATCGCGGCCATGGCGCAACCGGCCAAGCCTTCACATGCGGCAAACGCTATCATTGACCGACCGGAAAATCAATTATAAGCTGACCCACATCAATGACAGCGCGCTAAAACTGTTGTTGCCGCACCCGGTCCTGTCGCTGGCATGGCTCAGGCCGGCCTCTCATCCCTCCGCCCGAGGAGAAGCTCCATGTCTCACCCATTGTTCCAGCAGCATCAAGCCACCTTAGACCAGGCCCTACAGGCCTTGCGTGAACGCCAGTACTGGTCGCCGTACCCGGAAATGCCCAGCCCCAGGAGCTACGGCGAAACCGCAGCCGCCGACGGTCAGGCGGCGTTTGAGGCTTTATTGCAACAAGACTTCTCACTGGATGGTCTGCCGCCCAGCCAGGGCTGGGTGGGCAGCGAGCGCTCCCCCTATCGCGGCGCCTTGCGCATCCGCTATCCGCGCCACGACGCCGACGCCTTGCTGAGCGCCTCCACCGCGGCGCTGCAAACGTGGCGGCAAGCCGGCCCGCAGGCCTGGGTGGGCGTCTGCCTGGAGATACTCCAGCGGCTGAACCGCCGCAGCTTTGAAATCGCCCACGCGGTGATGCACACCACCGGTCAGGCCTTCATGATGGCCTTCCAGGCTGGCGGCCCGCATGCGCAGGACCGCGCGCTGGAAGCGGTGGCCTACGCATGGCGCGAAATGGCGGCCATTCCCGATCGCTGCCGTTGGAGCAAACCACAAGGCAAGCACGAGCCGCTGGTGCTGGAGAAAAACTGGAAGGTAATCCCGCGCGGCGTCGGCCTGGTGATAGGCTGCAGCACCTTTCCCACCTGGAACGGCTACCCCGGGCTGTTCGCCAGCCTGGCCACCGGCAACAGCGTGATCGTCAAGCCGCATCCCGGCGCGGTGCTGCCGCTGGCCCTGACGGTGCGCATTGCCCGCGAGGTGCTGGCCGAAGCCGGCTTCGACCCCAATACCGTGCTGCTGGCGGCGAATCAACACGGCGAGCCGCTGGCCAGCCTGTTGGCGCAACGGCCGGAGGTGAAGCTGATCGACTTCACCGGCAGCAGCGCTCACGGCGAGTGGCTGGAGAGCCAATGCCGTCACGCCCAGGTCTACACCGAAAAAGCCGGCGTCAACTGCGTGGTGCTGGACTCCACCGCCGACTTCCCCGGTCTGTGCCGCAATCTCGCGCTATCGCTGGCGCTGTACAGCGGCCAGATGTGCACCGCGCCGCAAAACATCTTCATCCCGGCCGATGGCATCCACACTCCCGAAGGCCAACTGTCCTACCAGCAGACGGTGGCGGGCCTGTGCGCGGCGCTGGAGGCGCTGTGCGCTGAGCCGGCCAAGGCGGTGGAGCTGCTGGGCGCGATCCAGAACCCCGGCGTGCTGCAAAGGCTGGAGGCGGCGCGCGCGCTGGGCCAGCCGGCGCTGGACAGCCGGAGGCTGAGCCACCCGCACTACCCGGAAGCCGAAGTGCGCACTCCGTTGCTGCGCCAGCTGTCGATGGAAGACCGCGCCATTTACGAGCAGGAACACTTCGGGCCGATCAGCTTCCTGATCCAGGCGCCGGACAGCGCCGCCGCGCTGCGTCAGGCGGAAGACCTCATGCGCCGCTGCGGCGCTCTGAGCTTCTCGGTCTACAGCACGGACCAGCAGGTGCGGGAACAGGCCCGGCAGGCGGCGGAAAACGCCTGCGTGTCGCTGGCGCTCAACTTCACCGGCGCGGTGATGGTCAACCAGTCCGCGGCCTTCAGCGACTTCCACGGCAGCGGCGGCAACCCGGCGGCCAACGCCAGCCTGTCGGACAGCGCTTTCGTCGCCAACCGCTTCCGCGTGGCGCAGACCCGCAGCTTCGGCTGATCCCCGGCCCCGGCCATGGCCGGGGCGTCGCCCGCCAGACTCACGAACGGAGCCGCGTCATGACACCACAACAACAGCAAGCGATTCTGAACCACCCCGCCTTTCAACAACTGGCCAGCCGCAAGACGCGGCTGGGCTGGAGCCTGACCGCCGTCATGCTGCTGCTCTATTACGGCTTCATTCTGGTGCTGGCCTTCGCGCCGCAGTGGCTGGCCCGGCCCATAGGCGCCGGCGTCACCACTTTGGGCATGCCGGTGGGCGTCGCCATCATCCTGGCCGCGTTCGCGCTGACCGGGATCTACGTGCGCCAGGCCAACAAGCGGCTGGACCCGCTGAACGACGAAGTCCTGCGGGAGTGCCAGCCATGAGAGCCCTCCTCGCCATATCGGCGCTGACCTTGGCCTTCCCGGCCTGGGCCCAGGCCGGCGCGCAGCGCCCCTTGAACTGGAACGCCATCCTGATGTTCCTGCTGTTCGTGACGCTGACCCTGTTCATCACCGGCTGGGCCGCGCGCCGCACCCGCTCCGCCTCCGACTTCTACACCGCCGGCGGCGGCGTCAGCCCGCTGCAGAACGGCCTGGCCATCGCCGGCGACATGATCTCCGCCGCGTCCTTCCTCGGCATCTCCGCAATGATGTTCAGCAAGGGCTACGACGGCCTGATCTATGCGCTGGGAGTGTTGGCCGGCTGGCCCATCATCATGTTCCTGATCGCCGAACGACTGCGCAACCTGGGCCGCTTCACTTTCGCCGACGTGGTGTCCTACCGGCTGAGCCAGACACCGGTGCGCATCACCGCCGCCTGCGGCACGCTGACGGTGGCGCTACTCTATCTGGTGGCGCAGATGGTGGGCGCCGGCAAGTTGATAGAGTTGCTGTTCGGCGCCAGCTATTTGAGCGCCGTCGTCATCGTCGGCGTGCTGATGGTGTTGTACGTGATGTTCGGCGGCATGCTGGCCACCACCTGGGTGCAGATCGTCAAGGCGGTGCTGCTGCTGTCGGCCACCAGTTTCATGGCCTTCATGGTCTGGCGGCGCTTCGGCTACAGCAGCGAGGCGATGTTCGCCGCCGCCGCCGAGCTTCGCGGCCAGGCCATCCTGGCGCCTGGCGGCCTGGTGTCCAATCCGGTGGACGCAGTCTCCCTGGGCTTGGGCATGATGTTCGGCACAGCCGGCCTGCCCCACGTGCTGATGCGCTTCTTCACCGTGGCCGACGCCCGCGCCGCGCGCCAGTCCGTGTTCTACGCCACCGGTTTCATCGGCTATTTCTACCTGCTGCTGATCCTGGTGGGCTTTGGCGCCATCCTCATCGTCGGCGGCGACGCCGGCTTTCGCGACGAAGGCGGCGGCATTGTCGGCGGCGCCAATATGGTGGCGGTGCACCTGGCCCAGGCGGTGGGCGGCAATCTGTTCCTCGGTCTGGTGTCGGCGGTGGCCTTCGCCACCATTCTCGCCGTGGTGGCCGGCCTGGCCTTGTCGGCCGCGTCGGCGGTGTCTCATGACCTGTACGCGGTGGCGCTGCGCCAGGGCAAGGTGAGCAATGCGGAGGAAATGCGGGTGTCGCGGCTGGCGACGCTGGTGATAGGACTGCTGGCCATCCTGCTGGGGCTGTTGTTCGAAAAGCAGAACATCGCCTTCCTGTCCGGCCTGGTGCTGGCGATTGCCGCCTCGGTGAATTTTCCGGTGCTGTTTCTGGCAATGTTCTGGCCCCGGCTCACCACCCGAGGCGCGGTGGCCGGCAGCCTGGCCGGCCTGGTCTCCGCCATCGCCTTGCTAGTGCTGGGGCCTATGGTGTGGGTGGACATCCTGGGCCATCCACGAGCTATCTTCCCCTACGCCAACCCGGCGCTGTTTTCCATGAGCGCGGCCTTCGCCTGCGCCTGGCTATTGTCAGTCTGCGACCGCTCGTCCCAGGGGCAATTGGAACGCAGCCGTTTCCCGGCGCAATATATTCGCGCTTTGACCGGGCTGGGAGCCGGCACAGGCACCGGCAAACACTAACCACGGCTCAGGCCAGCAGCGCCGCCATCGTCATGTTCTGGAACGCGGCCATGCCGCGGGTCAGCGTCTTGTCGCGGTGCTGCACCTGATACAAGGTGCGCGTCAGCGTTGGCAGGCCGGCGCTCACTTCCACTACCGCGCCGGTCTGCAACAGATCGGCCACCACCCGCCGCGACAGGCAGCTGACGCCAAGGCCGGCCGCCACCGCGTGCTTGATCGCCTCGGAATGACCCAACTCCATGCTCACGTTAAGCATGGCTAGGTGCGGCAACAGCAGACGGTCCACTTCCTCGCGCGTGCCAGAGCCGGCTTCACGCAGAATCCATTCGGCCTTAGCCAGGTCCTGGCGCGCCGCTTCGCCTTGCGCCAAGGGATGATCGGCGGCGGCGAACACCACCAGTTCGTCCTGACGCCAGGGCTGAGCAATCAAGTCCGGGTGGTGGCAAGGCCCTTCGATGAAACCGAAGTCCACCCGCAGCGCCGCTACCGCGTCGACGATGTCGCGGGTATTGGCCACGTCCAGTTCCAGCCGCGCCAGCGGCCAGGCGGCGCGGAAAGCCGCCAGTTGCTGTGGCAATAAATAGTTCGCCACCGTGCTGCTGGCGCCTATCTTCAAAGACATCGCTCCGGCGTTGAACAGGCTTTGCATGTCCTGGGCCGCATCCAGCATCGCCCGCGCCTTGGGCCACAGCAGCCGGCCATGCTCGTTCAGGCTCAAGCGCTTGCCGATGCGGTCGAACAGGCGCACGTCGAGCCCGGTTTCCAGCTTGTCCAGCGCCTGGCTGGCCGCGGACTGGGTCAGGGCGACATGGTTGGCCGCCTGGGTGACGGTGCCGTATTCGGCCACCGCGACGAAAACCTCCAGTTCGCGCAGGGTCAGCTTCAAGCCCATACCGCCTCCTTAATATCGATTTTACTACTGATATATATCCATTTTATCCGTTTCTCTACTGAAAACGAGGGGCGTATCGTTAGCACCATTCGCCATAGACCAAACAGGCATTTACTTATGACAAACCTTCGCCAAATTTTGCCGGGCCTGGCGTTGGCCATCGCCCTCGCCGTCGCTTCGCTGTACGCAGCGGACTTGCCGGCGATGAAGCATCTGGGCTTCTCCGCGCTCACCCTCGCCATCCTGGGCGGCATGCTGATAGGCAACACCGTTTACCGCTATTTCGCCGTCGCCAGCCACCACGGCATCCAGTTCTCCAAGCAGAAGCTGCTGCGCCTGGGCATTATCTTGTTCGGCTTCAAACTCACCTTCCAGGACATCGCCGCCGTCGGCTTCGCCGGCGTATTGATCGATACCCTGGTGCTGTGCACTACCTTTCTGCTGGCTTTCCGCATCGGCCGCAAATACTTGGGCATGGACGAGCAGAGCGTAATCCTGATCGGCGCGGGCAGTTCCATCTGCGGCGCGGCCGCGATTCTGGCCACGGAACCCGTAATCAAAGCTCATGCGGAAAAAGTGGCCGTAGCCGTCGCCACCGTAGTGGTGTTCGGCACCGTGGCGATGTTCCTGTGGCCGATGCTGTATCAATGGACTAGCCACCTGGGCATTTCCGAGTTCAACTACGGCGTGTTCGCCGGCTCCACCATCCATGAGGTGGCGCAAGCCGTTGCCGCCGGCAAATCGGTCAGCGAGGCGGCCATGACCACTGCGGTGATCACCAAGATGATACGCGTAATGATGCTGGCGCCGTTCCTGATCGCCTTGTCCAGCTGGCTGGCCGCCAAGCCGCACGGCAGCCGCCAACAGAAGAGCGGCATCGCCATCCCCTGGTTCGCCGTCGCCTTCCTGGCCGTGGCCGCCTTCAACTCCTTCAACCTGCTGCCGGCCGCGTGGGTCAGCGCCATCGTCTCGCTGGACAACCTGCTGCTGGCCGCCGCAATGGGCGCGCTGGGCATCACCACCCACTTCTCCGCCATCCGCCAGGCCGGCGCCAAACCGATGCTGCTTGCTTCCATCCTGTTTGGTTGGCTGATCGTCGGCGGCGGCCTGATCAACTTCGGCGTCAGCCATCTGTTGCACTAAACGCCGCGCAAGCCAAAACAAAACCGCCCGGTTTGCGCCGGGCGGTTTTTTGCCGTCGGATCAGACCCGACTCAGCATGGACACTTCTTCATGCTCTGGCCGCCATAGCGCTCGTCCTGGCAGCGGCGAAAGAAGGCCTCACGGCTCATCACTTCCGCATTGGGATTGAAACGGCGGCGGCTGGCGACGTAAGCGTCGTAATCCTTGACGCCCACCATCAACCGGGCGGTTTTCGCCCATTGCTGCCATAGCTTGTTCATTACGCACCCTCCTCACGGAACACCGCCGGCACCTCTTTGGCGGTGGACCACTTCACCGCCAGCGACTTGCGCATCACGTTCAGCGCGAACACCAGCATGGCGATCACCACCGCCATGAACAGTGCCGTCAAAGTGGCGTCCACATAGTCATTGAAGATGATCTGATGCATTTGCGCCATATTCTTGGCCGGCGCCAAAAGCTCGCCCTTGGCCGCGGCGGCGGAGAATTTGTCGGCGTGCGCCAGGAAGCTGATCTTGGGACTGGCGTGGAACAGCTTCTGCCAACCAGCGGTCAGCGTCACGACCAGCAGCCACAGCGTGGGCACCGCGGTAACCCAGATATAGCGGGTTTTCTGCATCTTGATCAGCACCGCGGTGGCCAGAATCAGCGCAATGCCGGCCAGCATCTGGTTAGCAATGCCGAACAGCGGCCACAAGGTATTGATGCCGCCCAGCGGATCCACCACCCCCTGATACAAGAAGTAGCCCCAACCGGTCACCGCCAGACCGGTGGCGATCAAGTTGGCGGCCCAGGACTCGGTGTTGGCCATCGGCTTGACCACAAGGCCCAGCAGGTCTTGGATCATGAAGCGCAGCACGCGGGTGCCGGCGTCTATAGTGGTCAGGATGAACAGCGCTTCAAACAGGATGGCGAAGTGATACCAGAAGGCCATCATCCCCGGTCCGCCGATCACATTGGACAGAATGTGCGCCATGCCCACCGCCAAGGTCGGCGCGCCGCCGGCGCGCGACAGGATGGTGCTCTCGCCCACATCCTTGGCCATCTGGGTCAGCATATCCGGCGTGATGACGAAGCCCCAGCTGGAAATCACCTGAGCGGCTTCCTCCGCGGTCTTGCCTATCACCGCCGCCGGGCTGTTCATCGCGAAGTAGACACCCGGATCCAGCACGCAGGCGGCGATCAAGGCCATGATGGCAACGAAGCTTTCCATCAGCATGGAGCCGTAGCCGATCATGCGAGCATGGGTTTCGTTCTCAAGCATCTTGGGCGTGGTGCCGGAGGCCACCAGCGCATGAAAGCCGGACACTGCGCCGCAGGCGATGGTGATGAACAGGAAGGGGAACAGATTGCCGGAGAATACCGGGCCGCTGCCGTCGATGAACTTGGTCACCGCAGGCATGTGCATATTGGGCGCCACAATCATGATGCCGATGGCCAGGCCGACAATGGTGCCTATTTTCAGGAAGGTGGACAGATAATCTCGGGGCGCCAGCAGCAGCCACACCGGCAGCACCGAGGCGACGAAACCATAGCCGATCAGCGTCCAGGCCAGCGCGGTGCCGCTCAGGGTAAACAACGGAGCCAGGGTTTCGTTCTTGGCGATGTCTCCGCCGTAAACAATAGCCAGCATCAGCAGGATAAAGCCGATGACGGAAATCTCGCCGATTTTGCCCGGCCGGATGTAGCGGGTGTAGATGCCCATGAACAGGGCAATCGGTATCGTGGCCGCAATGGTGAAGGTGCCCCAGGGACTGCCGGTCAGCGCCTTGACCACCACCAGGGCCAGCACCGCCAGCAGGATCACCATGATCATCAGAATGCCGATGGAGGCGATAACGCCGGGAATGGCGCCCAGTTCGGTGCGGATGATCTCGCCCAGCGATTTGCCGTCGCGGCGCACCGACAAGAACAGAATCAGGAAGTCCTGCACCGCGCCGGCCAGCATCACCCCCACCAAGATCCATAACGTGCCCGGCAAATAGCCCATCTGCGCGGCCAGCACCGGCCCCACCAGCGGCCCGGCGCCGGCGATGGCGGCGAAGTGGTGGCCGAACAACACCCATTTATTGGTGGGCACGTAATCCAGGCCGTCATTGTATTTTTCCGCCGGGGTCAGCCGACGGGCGTCCAGTTCCAACACTTTGTGGGCGATGAAGCGACCGTAAAAGCGATAGGCGATGGAGTAGACCGACACCGCCGCCACAATCAGCCACACAGCGTTGACCGGTTCGCCGCGATTGAGGGCCACAACGGCAAAGGCCGCTGCGCCGGCCAGGGCGACGGCCAGCCACACGGCCCATTCTCTTATCTGTTGCATATGGCAAGTTCCTATTCTCTTTATCCCGTTTTAATTCCCCGGTCCCTGGCGACGACAACGGCCACGGCCGGCTTTTTTTGCCTGACCGATTCTGGATTGATAGTTCCGGAAAATCAAGCAAGCCTTGCCATTTGTAAAAACTATCAATGGTTTATGACGAATAGCAGTCACGATAATGCTAAAGTCGCCGGCAAACCCCGCGTGCTAATATTTTGATTTGAACCACCGAATCCCGTCGACGGACATGAACAGCGATACCCCCCATATTCTCATTGTCGAAGACGACGTGAGACTAGCCGAATTGATAGGCGCCTATCTGAGCAAGCACGGCTATCGCATCTCCCAGCACGGCCGCGGCGACACCGCGCCGGCCATCATTCTGGAAGAAAAGCCGGACTTGGTGATCCTGGATATCATGCTGCCAGGCAAGGAAGGCTTCGACGTCTGCCGCGAAATCCGCCCGCGCTATAACGGCAGGGTTTTGATCATGACGGCTCGCGACGAGGACGTGGACGAAATCCTGGGGCTGGAACTAGGCGCAGACGACTACCTGGCCAAGCCGGTAGAACCCCGCCGCCTGCTGGCGCGGGTGCGCGCTTTGCTGCGCCGCGGCGGGCCGGGCGCGCAGGCGGACGGCGAGGCCGCCGACGAAGACAGCTTCACTTTCGGCCAGTTTTGCATCAGCCAGGCCACGCGCGAGGCCACGCTGAACGGAGAGCTGATTGATCTGACCACCGCCGAATTCGACCTGCTGTGGCTGCTGTCCTCCCACGCCGGCCAGGTGTTGTCGCGCGACGACATCATGAGCGAATTGCGCGGCATAGGCTTCGACGGACTGGACCGCTCGATAGACGCGCGCATTTCGCGGCTGCGCCGCAAACTGGGCGACAATCCGGACGCGCCGGCCCGGATCAAGACCGTGCGCGGCAAAGGTTATCTGTTCTCACGCAGCGACTGGGAATAAGCAATGAGCACCCGTCGTCTGCGCGGCTGGCTCAAACCGTCGCTGGGCACCCTGTTTGCCCGTTATTTCTTCGCCACCATGCTGGTGGAGCTGATCATCATCATCGGCTTCGGCTTCCTGGTCACCAAGCTGTACGAAAACAGCGACCGCGACGGCAAGCTGCAGTTCATGAACGGCACCGTGACGCTGATCCGCCAGCAGTTGGCCCAAACGCCGCACAAGGACTGGGACGGCAAGCTGGCCGATATCGCCCGCGCCTTCAGCTATCCGGTCAAACTGATCGCCCACCCTCCCGACGATTTCGAGCAGGAGGGCCACGCCGCGCTGCTGAGCGGCCGCCCCTATCTGGACTTCGACAATCAATTGCTTTACGTGCCGCTACCCCGTGATCCGCGCCTGTTGCTGCTGGGTCCCCTGGAGGCCCCGGCCAGCAACAGCAGTTGGATCAGCGAAGACATGGAAATCCTGCTGCTGTGGATTTTGCTGACCGGCTCCACGCTGGGCACCCTGATCTACTTCAGCCTGCGCCCCTTGTGGAAAGACTTGCTGGAAGTGCGCCGCAAGGCGGAGGTGTTCGCCGACGGCGACTTCAGCGCCCGCGCTCAGCCTTCTAAAAGCAGGCTGTTGGCGCCTTTGTCCCTGGCTTTCAACAGCATGGCCGCCCGCCTGGAGCGGCAGATGGAAACCCGCCAGGCCTTGTCTCACGCCATCGCCCACGAGATACGCACCCCGATCGCGCGGCTGCGCTTCGGCTTGACCATGCTGGAGGAAGAAGAGGACGAGCAGGAGTGGCGGCGCTACCGCGAAGGCATGGAGCGCGATATGCAGGAATTGGAAGAACTGTTCAACACCAGCATGGAGTTCGCCAAGCTCAATCGCAACGAAGTGCCCTTGCACTGGGAAACCGTTGATCTTTACGACTGGTTCGACGATCTGGTCGATCTGGTCACGCCGCTGAAACCGCCCGGCATCAAGCTGGAGCTGGACTGCGCGCTGGGCAACGGCGCCTTCGACCGCAAACTGATGTACGTGGCCAGCCGCAACCTCTTGCTCAACGCTTTCAAATACGCCAACGCCCAAGTGCGGCTGACGGTATGTCACAACGCCGCCGGCCAGTTGCTGATCCATGTCGACGACGACGGCTGCGGCATCCCCGAGGCTGAGCGCGACAAAGTGTTCGAACCCTTCCTGCGCCTGGACCGCAGCCGCGACCGCGCCACCGGCGGCTACGGTTTGGGCCTGTCCTTCGTCAAACTGATCACCGAACACCACGGCGGCCAGGCCAGCGTGGCCGCCAGTGAACTAGGCGGCGCGCGCTTTACTCTACGCATCATGCAGCCGCAGCAATAAGCACTGTTTAAGATCTGCTGTGCGCCGTGAGGCGTGACACGGCGAGTACCGCTTATAAATGGACGTGTACCCTCCGTACATTCCGCTTTCTCAGCCGTTTTCGCCTTGTCTTGCCTCAGCTCGCAAGATCATGAACTGGCTCCATAAAGGTGCCGGAACGCAGATGCCAGAGCCGGCAAAAAGTAAAGCCACAGTTTGTTAAGCAATCTGAATTGGGTCACGCTCCGTCACAAAGCGGGGACAGGAAGCCAACAGACCCAGGACCGAAGCGCCGGGATAATGCCAGCATCTCAACTTGGATTCGGGTATTTCCCATGGTTTCTTCACGACCGGCCGCCCTGCTGGTACACGGTCTGGGCGGCAGCGCATACGACCTTGGCGCGCTTGGACGCACTCTGGAGGAGGCTGACATCGTCACGCACACCCCGCTGCTGCCGGGACATGGCGGCGAGCCGGAAGATCTGCTGTCCGTCCGCTGGCAGGACTGGGTGGAAACCATACGCAAGGAATACCTGGAGCTGAAGACGCGCCACAAGGTAGTGCATCTGGCCGGCGTTTGCCTGGGCGGCCTGGTGGCGCTGGAAGTGGCGCGGCTGGAAAACCACAAGGACGGGCTCGCGCTGTACGCGCCGCCGCTGTTCCTCGACGGCTGGAGCCTGCCCAAGCTGACTTGGGCCCGCCACATCGTCTACCGCATTCCCGGCCTGGCCAAGAAGATGCGCGTGCCGGAGGTTGAACCTTTCGGCATCAAAAACGCCCGCATCCGCAAAGCGATCCAGCAGCGCTTCGAACGCGGCGAACGATTCCACTACGCCTACATCCCGCTGGCCTGCATCCGCCAGGTGGATGGGCTGCGCCGCCAGCTGATGTCGCGGCTGGAGCAGATCACTTGCCCGACGCTGATCGTGCATGCCGACGAGGACGACATCACCAGCCCGCGTTCCGCCCATCACCTGCAGCGCCACCTGGGCGGCAAGGTCGATTTCATGCCTTTGTCCAACAGCTACCATATGGTCATGGTGGACAATGAACGCGGCGAAGTGCTCAAGCGCAGCCTGAAGTTTTTCAACCAGCGCGCTCAAGCGCCGGCCACCGCCGCCGAGCAAAACGGTTGGGCCCTGTTCGCCGCCGCCTGAACGCCGCGCACTCACAATCAAGGCAAGCTTCCCGCTTGCCTTTTTTCTTGCCCGCGCCAGCCCACCGGCCTCCTCGCCATCAATTAAAGTTGCAAGCAATCACAACTAAAAACCGAATTTAACAGCTGCGCAAACTTCCAAGCCGCCTCGTCACCAACCGTCATCAAGCCAGAACAGAGCAACAATGGAAGGCCAGGACCAACTGAATCAAACTGTTTGCACGAGCCGGATCGGCCCCCAGCCGGTCTTGCAACGGTTCCGTTCTCTTCCCTTTGTGTGACTTTGCGTGCCCGCCGGCTTCGGCGGGCATCTTTTCTTTCAAATGCCCGCGCTGTTTTGTTACAAATCGTTACACAAGCCCCTCACCCTTCACACAAAGAGCGCTTACAAGCTCAACAGACTGACTTGCTTCTTATTCGCACAATATTGCAGTTATCAACAAAGCAAACAGTCGCAAAAATGAAAAAACTAATCACCGCTTCCGTGTTGAGCCTGGCAGCTCTGTCCGCGCATGCAGCCGATCCTGGCTTCTACGTTTTCGGCAACACTGGTTATAACTTCTCCAAGCCGGAGTCCGGCAACCGCGACATCATCCTGAAAAACGCCAAGGCCGCCGGCACGGTATGG
The DNA here is from genome assembly GCF_023507765.1 of Chromobacterium sp. IRSSSOUMB001. Lineage (NCBI taxonomy): Bacteria > Pseudomonadati > Pseudomonadota > Betaproteobacteria > Neisseriales > Chromobacteriaceae > Chromobacterium > Chromobacterium sp. IRSSSOUMB001. The sequence continues at coordinate 143,713 of NZ_JALCYU010000009.1, read as the reverse complement.
GAACTAGGCGCCGGTTACCGCTTCAACCAATACCTGGCCACCGAACTGTCCTACGCCGATTTCGGCAAATCCAAGGCCAACGGCTCCTTCAACGGCCTCACCGGCAACGGCTCTGTCGGCACCAAGGCCGAACGCATCGCCGTATTGGGCATTCTGCCGGTGACCCAGGATTTGGAGGTTTTCGGCAAGGCCAGCCTGAACAATGTCCATACCAAGTTCAAGATCGACCAAATTGGCAACAAGAATTTCAACGACACCCGCTTGGGTCTTGGTTTCGGCGCGCAGTATCAGCTGCACAAAAACCTGTCGCTGCGTGGCGAATACGAATACATCGCCGGCAATGACTTCCAAATGGCGGGCCAAAGCGTGATCAAGACCTCCGGCACCAGCGTGCTGAAAGCCGGCATCAGCTACCACTTCTGATCTCACGTCGTGCCAGCACTCGCCAGCCGCGCCCCCTGCGTTCGCGGCTGGTTTTGCGTTTCAGACCGCCGGCACCGCCATGCCGCGCCGCACCGCCGGGCGAGCGCCCAGCCGCTGGAACCAGTCCCAGACTCGGGGAAACGCCGCCAGATCCACCTGATGCCATTCGTGACGCGCCGCCCATGGATAAAGCGCGATATCGGCGACGCCGTACTCGCCGGCCACGTAATCTCGCCCTTCCAACTGTCGGTCCAGCACCCCGTACAGGCGCAAAGCCTCGTCGTGGTAGCGTTTCTGCGCGTAAGGCAGGCTTTCCGGCGCGTAGCGCAGAAAATGGTGAGCCTGCCCCAGCATCGGCCCGAAGCCGCCCATCTGGAACATCAGCCATTGCAGCGCCTCGTAGCGCGCCGCGCCCGCAGCCGGCAACAAACGGCCGTGCTTTTCCGCCAGATATTGCAGAATGGCGCCGGACTCGAACATCGCCAGCGGCCGCCCGTCCGGCCCGTCGCTGTCCACAATGGCCGGAATCTTGTTGTTGGGGCTGATGGCCAGAAAAGATTCGGCAAACTGCTCGCCCTTGCCGATGTCCACCGCGTGCACGGCGTACGGCAACTCCAGCTCTTCCAGCATGATGGAAATCTTGCGCCCATTGGGCGTGCCCCAGGTATACAGATCAATCATGATGCGCATCTCCCTTGTTCAAGGCTTGGGCGGCTAGCGCCTGCGCGCGCCGCCCCGTCTGCTACAATGCAGCCCATTTCAAGCCTTCAGGATACTGCGATGAGCCAGCCGCGCGTCAATGATGTCAAAGCCTTTCTCTTGGACCTGCAAGACCGCATTTGCGCGGCGCTGGAGCAGGCCGACGGCGGCGCTCAATTCGTCGAGGACGCTTGGCAGCGCCCGGGCGGCGGCGGCGGGCGCAGCCGGGTCTTGGCCAAGGGCGCGCTGTTCGAACAGGCCGGCGTCAATTTCTCGCATGTCCACGGCGACGCGCTGCCCGCCTCCGCCACCACCCACCGTCCCGAACTGGCCGACCGCGGCTTTCAGGCCATGGGCGTGTCGCTGGTGATCCATCCGGAAAACCCGCACATCCCCACCAGCCACGCCAATGTCCGCTTCTTCATCGCGGAGAAGGACGGCGAGACGCCGGTGTGGTGGTTCGGCGGCGGTTTCGACCTGACCCCGTTCTATGCCGTGGAAGCCGACGTGGTGCACTGGCACCGCGTGGCCCGCGATTTGTGCCGGCCCTTCGGCGAACAGGTGTACCCGGACTACAAGCGCTGGTGCGACGAGTATTTCTTCCTGAAGCACCGCCAGGAGGCGCGCGGCGTCGGTGGCTTGTTCTTCGACGACTTGAACGCCTGGGGCTTCGATTCCTGTTTCCGCTTCATGCAGGCGGTGGGCGACGGCTTCACCAACGCCTACTTGCCCATCGTCGAACGCCGCAAAGGCGATAGCTGGGGCCACCGCGAACGCCAGTTCCAGCTTTATCGCCGCGGCCGCTACGTCGAATTCAACCTGGTCTGGGACCGCGGCACCCTGTTTGGCCTGCAGTCCGGGGGACGCACCGAATCCATCCTGATGTCGATGCCGCCGCTGGCGCGCTGGGAATACGATTACCAACCGGAACCGGGCAGCCCGGAAGCCGAGCTGACCGAGCGTTTCCTGACCCCGCGCGACTGGCTGGCCTGAGAGCCGAAGCCAAGCCGGATACCGCGTTTTCCCCAGCCCGCACATGAGTTTAGCCAATCACAAGAACGGCGAAATCGGGTATCCTTGCGCAGCTGCCCATAACAATCCCATGACCATCCGTTCCGCATGAATCAACCCCATTTTTCGGCCGGGCTCTCCGGCCGCGCCGCCCGCCCCTGGCAGGAGCCGGCGCTATGGCTGCTGTTCGCCGTCGTCTGGTTCGGCACCCTCGGCTACCGCGGGCTGATTCACGCGGACGAAGGCCGCTACGCGACGCTGTCGCTGTTCATGCTGCACAGCGGCGACTGGATCACTCCGCGACTGAACGGCCTGCTGTATTTCGAAAAACCGGCGCTGCAATACTGGATGGGCGCGCTAAGCTTCGCCGTCTTCGGCGTCAACGAGTTCGCCGCCCGCTTCTGGCCGGGCCTGACTGGCTTTCTGTCCGTGGCGATGTGCGGCTTCACCGCGCGCCGGCTCTGGGGCGTAGACGCCGGCCGCTACGCTGCGCTGGCCGCCGGCAGCTGCGCCTGGATCGTGGCCAACAGCCACTTCCTGTCGCTGGACATGGGGGTGAGCTTCTTCCTGACCGTGGCGCTATGCGGCTTCCTGCTGGCACAACACGACGGCGCCGACGCCCGCGCTACCCGTAACTGGATGTGGGTCACCTGGGCGGCGATGGCCGCCGCCACGCTGAGCAAAGGCTTGATCGGCCTGCTGATTCCCGGCGCCACCCTAGTGCTGTACAGCCTGCTCAACTGGCAATGGGCATTCTGGAAACGCATGCATTGGCTGAGCGGCCTGGCCTTGTTCCTGCTGTTGACCGCGCCGTGGTTCATTCTGGTGTCCCAGCGCAACCCGGACTTCGCCCATTTCTTCTTCATCCGCGAACACCTGGAACGCTTCCTCACCACCGAGCACAAACGCACCGGCGCGCCGTGGTATTTCGTGCCCTATCTGCTGCTTGGCTTGCTGCCTTGGACCAGCCTGCTGCCGACGCTGTGCCGCGACGGCTGGCGCGAACCTGGCGCGCGGCTGCGCGTCGGCCGCCTACTGCTGATCTGGTCGGTCTTTATCTTCGCCTTCTTCAGCAAGTCCAGCTCCAAGCTGCCATCCTACATCCTGCCGATGTTCCCGGCGCTGGCGTTGCTATTGGCGCCGACTTTGCAGCGCTTGCCCTCCGCCGCGCTGAAGAAGCACCTGCTGCCGGCGCTGCTGCTGTGGCTGGCCGCGCTTGCTCTCTATCCCTTTGTTGATCGTTTCGCGTCCGAGGACATCCCGCTCGACGTACTGCACGGCTTCGCCCATTTCGTCGCTGCCGCCGCGCTGCTGTTCTTGGCCTGCGCCGTTGTCGCCTGGCGCTTGCTGGGCCGCGAACACAAGCTGGCCGCGCTGTGCTGGCTGGCTTTCGGCAGCTTGCTGGCCGTCAGCGTCGCCGCCGCCGGCCACGACAGCTATGGCCGGCTGAAGGGCAGCAAGGAAATCGTCCGCCAGATCCAGCCTTATCTCAATGCGGACACGCCGGTGTTCTCGGTCCGTTATTACGACCAGACTTTCCCCTTCTATCTGGGCCGCCCGGTCACCCTGGTGCAGTTTGTCGATGAGTTTGAATTCGGCGAGAGCCAGGAGCCGCAGCGCTGGATGCCGCGACTGGAACAATTCGTCGCCGCCTGGAACGCCGCCCCGCGCGCGCTGGCGATGACCGACCCCGCCACTTATCAGGAACTGCAAGCCCAGGGCCTGCCGATGCGGGTGGTCTACCAAGATCCGCGCCGCCTGGTGGTGGCCAAGCCGTGAAACCGCCAACCTTTGGACCCGCTCTACTATGAAGTTGATCGAATTCGGCCTGATTCTGCTCGGCGTGCTGCTCAACGCCGCCGCCCAGCTATGCTTGAAAGCCGGCGTGCGCCAGATCGGCCACTTTGACTTTTCCGCCTCCAACGTACTGCCGATAGGCTGGTCGCTGGCCACCAATCTGCCCATCGTCGGGGGCCTGTCCTGCTATGTCGTCAGCGTGGTGGTATGGATCATGGCGCTGTCGCGAGTGGAGGTCAGCATCGCTTACCCTATGCTGTCCATCGGCTACGTGGTCAACGCGCTGCTGGCCTATTGGCTGTTCGGCGAAGCGCTGAGCGCTCAGAAACTGATCGGCATCGGCGTCATCATCATCGGCGTGGTGCTGGTCGCCCGCAGCTAAGCAGAAAGGCTAAAATGGATTTCCTGCCCTTCACCCGCCCGAACATCGACGAAGCCACCATCGCCGCCGTCGGCGAGGTGCTGCGTTCCGGCTGGATCACCACCGGTCCCAAATCCCGTCAACTGGAAGCCGAGCTGTCCGCCCATGTCGGCGGCCGTCCGGTACGAGTGGTGGCATCCGCCACCGCCGCGCTGGAAATGGCCTTGCAAGTGGCCGGCGTCGGCCCCGGCGACGAGGTGATTACCTGCCCGCTGAGCTGGGTGGCCACCGCCAACGTGATTCTGAAAGTGGGCGCCAAACCGGTATTCGTCGACGCCGACCGCGCCAGCCGCAACATCGACCTGGACCTGGCGGAGCGGGCGATCACCCCGCGCACCCGCGCCATCATCCCGGTGGACCTGGCCGGCCTGCCGGTGGACCGCGACCGCCTCTACGACATCGCCAAGCGCCATCGGCTGCGCGTGATCGAGGACGCCGCCCAGTCCATGGGCGCCAACTGGCGCGGCCGCCGCATCGGCAGCTTTGGCGATTTGGTGTCCTTCAGCTTCCACGCCAACAAGAACATGACCAGCGGCGAAGGCGGCTGCCTGGTGCTGAACGACGAGGACGAAGCCCGTCTGTTCGAGAAGCTTCGGCTACAGGGCGTGACCCGCCACGCCGACGGCGGCATGGACGTGGACGTGCTGGGCGGCAAGGCCAATATGACCGATATCGCCGCCGCCATCGGCCTGGGCCAGTTGCCGCGGCTGGAGGGGTTCAACGCCCGCCGCCGCGAGCTGGCGGCGCTGTATTTCCGCCATTTCGACCGCCAGCTGGGCTGCGAACTGCCGCTAGAGGACATGGCCCAGAGCAATTGGCATATGTTCCAGCCGCTGTTGCCGCTGGACCGAATGAGCATGGACCGCGGCGAATTCATCGCCCGGATGAAAGACCTGGGCATAGGCGTGGGCGTGCACTACCCCGCCATGCATTTGTTCACCTTGTTCCGCGAGATGGGCTTCCAGCCGGGAGATTTCCCGGTGGCGGAAGACATCGGCCGCCGCACCGTCACCCTGCCGCTGTTCCCGGCCATGGCCGACGAGGACGTGGAACGCGTGTGCGCCGCCGTGAGCGGCGTGCTGAAGCCCGTGCTGAGCGTATAAAACATCTATGAAAAGCGTAATCGATCTTTCCGTCGTCATCCCGGTATACAACGAGCAGGACGTGCTGCCGGCGCTGTTCGACCGCCTCTACCCCGCGCTGGACGCGCTGGGCGTGCGTTATGAAATCGTCTTCGTCAACGACGGCAGCCGCGATAAAAGCCCTGCCATGCTCGCCGCGCAGTTCGACCTGCGCCCAGACGTGACCCGAGTGGTGCTGTTCAACGGCAACTTCGGCCAGCACCGCGCCATTCTGGCCGGCTTCGAATACAGCCGCGGCGATCGGGTGGTGACGCTGGACGCCGACCTGCAAAACCCGCCGGAGGACATCAAGCTGCTGCTGGCGGAAATGGACAAGGGCCACGACTACGTCGGCTCCATCCGCCGCCAGCGCAACGACAGCCTGTGGCGCCACCTGGCCAGCCGCGCGATGAACCGCCTGCGCGAAAAGCTGACCCGCATCAAGATGACCGATCAGGGTTGCATGATGCGCGCCTACAGCCGCCGCATCATCGACACCATCAATCAGTGCAACGAGCTGCACACCTTCATCCCGGCGCTGGCCTATCAGTTCGCGCAGAACCCGACCGAAGTCACCGTCGGCCATGAAGAGCGCTTCGCCGGCGAATCCAAGTACTCGCTGTACAGCCTGATCCGCCTGAACTTCGACCTGATGACCGGGTTCTCCATCGTGCCCCTGCAGCTGTTCTCGCTGCTGGGCATGCTGGTCTCCGCCGGCTCCGGCGTGCTGGTGGTCTACCTGGTGCTGCGGCGCTTCATCGTCGGCCCGGAAGTGGGCGGATTGTTCACCCTGTTCGCCATCGCCTTCCTGCTGATCGGCATCGCGCTGTTCGGCATCGGCCTGCTCGGCGAATACATCGGCCGCATCTACCAAGAAGTGCGGGATAGGCCGCGCTATGTGATCGGCGCGGTGCTGGAGCAAAAGGACAAACCATGAAAGCCGTGGTCTTCGCTTATCACAATGTCGGCGTGCGCTGCCTGAGAGCGCTGATCGGCGGCGGCGTGGATGTGGCGCTGGTGGTCACCCACCGTGACAACCCCAATGAAAACATCTGGTTCGCCAGCGTGGAGCAGGTGGCCCGCGACTACGGCATACCAGTGATCACCCCGGACGACCCGAACACGCCGGAAGTGCTGGCCCAAGTGCAAGCGGTGCGGCCGGACTTCCTGTTCTCTTTCTATTACCGTCACATGCTCAAAGCCCCGCTGCTGGAATGCCCGGCGCGCGGCGCCTTCAATATGCATGGCTCGCTGCTGCCCAAATACCGCGGCCGGGTGCCGATCAACTGGGCCATCATCCATGGCGAAACCGAAACCGGCGCCACCCTGCACGTGATGAACGTCAAGCCGGACAACGGCCCCCTCGTCGATCAGATGGCGGTGCCCATCTTGCCGGATGATAATGCCGACGAAGTGTTCGCCAAGGTCACCGTGGCCGCGGAAATGGTGCTGGCCCGCAGCCTGCCGGCGCTGCTTGCCGGCAAGGCCGAATTCCGCCAACAGGATTTGAGCCAAGGCGGCTATTTCGGCGGCCGCAAACCGGAGGATGGCCGCATTGACCCGCAAGCCGGCGCCGCCGATCTGCACAACTTCGTGCGCGCGCTGACCCACCCGTTCCCGGGCGCCTTCGCCGACATCGACGGCGGCCGGCTGGTAATCTGGAAAACCCTGCGCGCAGGCGGCCACAGTCAGCAATTGCAAACGGCCCGGCTACACTCAGAAAACGGCGCGCTGTGGCTGGACGCCGTGGACGGCGGCCGCTTGAAGGTACTATCCGCCACGCTGGACGGCGCGGCGCTGGATCCGGCGACAACACAGACGCTGACGCTGGCCTGAAGCGGCGCACTCACGGAATACACATGCAAATCACAGTCCCCCTCCAGGGGACGATGAAGGAAATCTCAATGAAAAAAGTACTGATCCTCGGCGTCAACGGCTTTATCGGCCACCACCTGACCAAGCGCATCATCGAAACCACCGACTGGCACATCTACGGCATGGACATGCACGATGACCGCGTGGCCGAGTGGAAAGACCACCCGCGCTTCCACTTCTTCGAAGGCGATATCACCATCAACAAGGAGTGGATCGAGTACCACGTGAAGAAATGCGACGTGGTGCTGCCGCTGGTGGCCATCGCCACTCCGTCCACCTATGTGAACAACCCGCTGCGCGTGTTCGAGCTGGACTTCGAAGCCAACCTGCCCATCGTTCGCCAGTGCGTGCAGTACAAGAAACACCTGGTGTTCCCGTCCACCTCGGAAGTCTACGGCATGTGCCATGACGAAGAGTTCGATCCGGAGAACTCCGAGTTGATCTGCGGCCCGATCAACAAGCCGCGCTGGATCTACTCCTGCTCCAAGCAGCTGATGGACCGCGTGATCCACGCCTACGGCATGCAAGAAGGCCTGAACTACACGCTGTTCCGTCCATTCAACTGGATCGGCGGCGGACTGGACAACATCAATACCCCGAAAGAAGGCTCCAGCCGCGTGATCACCCAGTTCCTGGGCCATATCGTGCGCGGCGAGACCATCAAGCTGGTGGACGGCGGCCATCAAAAACGCGCCTTCACCTATGTGGACGACGGCATCAGCGCTCTGATGAAGATCATCGAGAATAAAGACGGCAAGGCCTCCGGCCAGATCTACAACATCGGCAACCCAGCCAACAACTATTCCATCCGCGAACTGTCCGCGATGATGCTGGACCTGGCCCGCGTCTACCCGGAATACCAACTGAACGCCGACAAGGTGAAGATCGAGGAAACCACGTCCGGCGCTTACTATGGCAAGGGCTATCAGGACGTGCAAAACCGCGTGCCCAAGATCGCCAACACCATGACGGACCTGGACTGGAAGCCGAGCGTGACCATGGCCGACGCGCTGCGCGGCATTTACGACTACTACCGCGACCAAGTGGCCGCCAGCCGCGACCTGTCCGAGTAAGAATCTGTTAGCGATCTGCTGCGCGTCGGCTGGATGGATAGAGAAGGGCGTTGAAACCGGCTTCGAAATGCTCATGTACCACGCGGATATTCCGCTTTCCCAGCCGCAACGCCTTCTCTCGCCTTAGCTCGCGAGATCGTAAACAGGCTCTTAGAGATCCCCCATGAGAAAACTCGCTCTTAAAATCGACGTCGACACCTGGCGCGGCACCCGCGACGGCGTGCCGCGGCTGATGCACATGCTGCAGCAGCACCACGCCAAGGCCACCTTCTTGTTCAGCCTGGGCCCGGACCATACCGGCCGCGCGATCAAACGGGTGTTCCGCCCCGGCTTCCTGTCCAAGGTGTCGCGCACCTCGGTGGTGGAACACTACGGCATCCGCACCCTGCTGTACGGCACCGTGCTGCCCGGCCCTGACATCGGCAAGCGCGAAGCCGAGCTGATGCGCGAAGTGCGCTCGCAGGGCTTCGAAGTCGGCATCCACACTTGGGACCACATCAAGTGGCAGGACTATGTCGCCGGCAAGGACGCCGCCTGGACCCGCGCCGAAATGCGCAAGGCGGCCGAACGCTTCGAACAGATCTTCGGCGAACCGGCGCGCACCCACGGCGCGGCCGGCTGGCAGATCAACGACGCGGCGCTGGCCTATGAACGCGAGCTGGGCATGCTATACGCGTCCGACGGCCGCGGTACCCACCCGTTCCAGCCAGTGGACGCCGCCGGCCAGCCGCTGGGCGTGCCGCAATTGCCCACCACGCTGCCTACACTGGACGAGTTGATAGGCCTGGACGGACTTACCGCCGACAATGTTCATCACCATATTCTGGCGCTGACGGAAGAAGCCCCGGCCACCGGTCATGTCTACACGCTGCACGCCGAACTGGAAGGCCTGCGCCTGGGCTATACCTTCGAGCATCTGCTGGTGGGCTGGAAAGCCCAAGGCTACCAATTATGCAGCTGCATCGAGCTATTCAGCAGCCTGGACACGGCCGCGCTGCCTGCCGGCCGCGTAGTGATGGGAGAGATTCCCGGCCGCAGCGGCACGCTGGCGCTGCAAGCCTAAGAACCTGTTTACGATCTGCTGCGCTGCGGCGATACGGCGTTGAAACCCGCTTCGAAATGCTCATGTACCACTGGTACCTTCCGCTTCCTCAGCGGTTTTCGCCTTGTCTCGCTCTTGCTCGCGAGAGCGTAAACACGTTCTTAGCTCGCTAGATCGTAAACACATTCTAGGAACCAGTGCTCTATCTTTATAGGGCTGAAACGATAGCCCACTCAGCCGCCGCCCGGCTTCATTATCCGGCCGGCGGGGTCTGGCTTGCCAACCGATCCAGCATCGCGCGCAGCGCGTCCATGAGTTCGTTCAAACCCTCCGCATCGCCCCGCAACAGCGTCCCTTCCAGTTCGCGCGCCAACTCCGCCAGCTCCCGCTGCTCCATGGTCAAGGCCGCGCCGTAGATCCGGTGCAGATGCTGGCTGGCCGTGGACCAATGAGCGTGCTGAACGGCCCTCACCGCCTGGCGATAATCGCGCTCATTGTGTTCGATAAACATCTCCCATAGCCCGCTGCCCTGAAGCTGCGATCCGGCGGAGTCGGAAACAGGAACCGTTTCCGGCAGCCACATGAACAGCATGTGCTGCAGGTCCCTGAGCCGCAAAGGCTTGACCAGCACCCCGTTCATGCCGCTGTCCATGCACTTTTCCCGGTGCTGATCGTCGCTGGCCGCGGAGATCGCCACGATGGGCAGGAGAACGCGCCCCTTTGCCTCCTCCCACGCGCGTATCCTCCGCGCCGCCTCGTAACCGCTGATGTCCGGCAGGCTGCAGTCCATCAGGATCAGCCGGATATCCTGGCTTTGCTGCAGAATGAACAGGCTGTCCGTGCCTGTGCCGGCCACGATGGGGCGACAGCCCAGTTGACTCAGTTGCTCGCAAATCATCCGTTGATTGGCGGGATGGTCCTCCACCACCAGCACCCGCTGCCCTTGCCCCACAGCCTGAGGCGGGCCGGATGATTCCATCGCCGTCTCCTCTTTGACCAGCGCCGGCCCCAGACGCACCGGCAACTTGATGGTAAGCGTGGTGCCGGTCGCGCCGTCGCTGTCCAGCGTGATGCGCCCCTTCATCAAGCCCACCAGGCGTTTGCATATGGTCAACCCCAACCCTGAACCGCCAAATTTGCGAGTGACGACCGAGTCCGCTTGCACGAAGGCGTCGAAAATGGTTTTCTGCGCCGCCAGCGGCACGCCAATGCCGGTATCGATCACCTGGCACACCAGCACGCCGCGTTTTCCACCCGAGCGGCCACACTGCAAGCTCGCCCGCAGCGTGACCGAACCTTTGTCGGTAAACTTGATCGCGTTGGAGATCAGGTTGTGCAACACCCGCTGCAGGTGTGAAGGATCCAGCCGGAGCGCGCGCTCCGGCAGCTCGCAGACATAGCGCAGCTCCAGCCCTTTCATTCGCGCCGCCAGCGTATACAGTTTCACCAGTTCTTCCAGAATAGAGCCGACATTGACGAAGGACGGCTCCAGGCTTTCCTGACCGGCGTCCAGCCTTGAAGCGTTGAGAATATTGTTGAGCAGCTGCAGCAGGCTGTTGGCCGCCAGATTGGACTGCAACACCAGCTCGCGCTGCTTTTCGCCCATGGGCATGGCCTGCAACATTTCGCCGGCGGCGATGATAGCGTTCATTGGCGTTCTGATTTCATGGCTGACCACCGCCAAGAACTCGCTCTTGGCCGCTTCGCCCATTCGCGCCTTGCGAAGCAGCTGCGTGGTGGAGCGCATCGCCAGCAGCAAGACGAAGAACAGCAGCACCAGCACGGTGCCCTCTCCGGCATAGTTTCTGAACACGTTGTATACCGACGGCCGGGCCGCCACCTGCTCTTCCCAAGCCAGACGGGCGGCGTCGACGTCGTCGGCCGACATCTGTTCCAGGCTGCGCCGCAGAATCGCATAGAGCAGGGGCTGGCTTTTGCTGACCCCCATCCTGTAGATCGCGTAATACCCTGGAAGCGCGCCGGAGCTAGTCAAATCGGGAAAACGATAATTCAGCAGAAAGCGGGCATAGCTTTCCGGCACAAGGCCGACATCCGCGCGCCGGTCCTGGATCGCCGTCAAGGCCTGAGTCGGCGTTTCCACCACAAGCAGGTCCAGATTGGCCTGGTCCCCCAACAGCCAGGAACGGGAGTTGTCATTGAAGATGAACGCAAGCCTCCGCCCATGCAGATTGTTGTAGTCGTATACCACCGGGTGGTCGCGACGCGTGATCGCCATCAAGGGCTGCGAGGAGTACGGTTGGGTGAAGTAGTAATCCTTGTTAAGGTTCAATTCGCCTATCGCGTCCTGATTGATGCTGGCCAGCATCATCGCCCGTCCGCCCCTGCTGGCCTCGATCAGACTCTGCGCCGAATTCACTTGCACGATATTGAAACGCAAGCCGCTCTTCTTGCCTACGTACTGCAAAAAGAAAGCTTCAACCCCCTTGTACTGGATATTGCTGTTCTTGCGATTGAGCGCCGGTTTTGACCTGAGTACGTACACATCCACCACCGGATGCAGGCTTACCCACTCCGCCTCTTCCCGGCTCAACTGGATCTTGCTGCCCTGATCCGCGCAAGCGGACAGGAGGGCGCACAGGACGATCAGGCAGCTCAAATATCGAAGTCGCACCGCTACTCCAATTTGGAGTTCAATAAAAACAGTTCCCTGTCCGTATTGATCCCCAATTTTTGGAAAGCCGCCTTTTTCTGGGTGCTGACCGTCTTGATGCTGCGTGAGAATTTCTCCGCAATCTGGCTGGTGCTCATGCCGTCCAGGCAACAGCGCACCACCTCTCGCTCCCGCGGCGACAGACGCGAATACGGATCCAACACCTTGCCCTCCTCCAGCTTGATGTCGCCCGACAGCAAAAGATTCATCTCGCTCATCATTTTGACGGTCAGATACACCCGTCCTGCATAAACGCTGTGAATCGCTCCCGCCAATGCGTCCACCGGCTGCGACTTGCTGAAAAAGCCGCGGGCGCCCGCGCGCAGCATCAGGTTGACCGTTCCCACCAAGTCCACCGACGACAGCACTAGGACCTTGCACTCCGGATAACGGACATTGATGGACTGAATCAGGTTCAGCCCGTCTACTTCATTGCTGCCCAAGGAAAAATCCATCAGCAGGACATCCGGCAACTGCTTGCGGAAAACCGCCAGCAACTGGGTGCTCTGCGCGAAACTTCCGACGATCTCGAACTCCTGGTATTGCTTGAGGCTGGCTTCCAACCCCACCCTGACCACGTCATGGTCATCCAGAATCATCAGCGATATTCTTTTTCTCATGCCGTTCTCATTTAAAATTGACCAATCCGCTTACCGTCGCTTCCAGCGAGAATGCATCCGCCCCCTTTCCCGCCCGGCCTCCCCGCCGCCGCGCCTAACTGTCCAGGCTTCTCTCATCGCACTCCACCGGCGCCCGCCGCGCCAGTTCGATATAGCGAGACGGCGCCATCGGACGGTACAGACCAAAGCCCTGGCCGGTCTCGCAGCCCATTTCCCGCAAAGCTTTGACGTGGCGAGCGCTCTCCACCCCTTCGGCGATCACCTGCAAATTCAACTCTTTGCCCAACAGAATGGAAGAGCGGACGATTTCGTAATGTCGCGAGCTCTCCAGCATCGAAGCGACGAACAATTGATCAAGTTTCAGCGAGGAGAAAGGCATGGCGGACAACATCTTCAACGATGAAATACCGATACCGTAGTCGTCGCAGGCAATATCGAAGCCGTTGGCGCGCAACTGATTCAACGCCACCATCAAATCGAGCCCGATTTCCGGCTCAATGTTTTCCGTCAGCTCGATCACCAGCAACGACCGGGCCAGCTTGGTCTTGTCCCAACGCATGGTGATCTCGCGCACAAGGTTGGGCGACGCCAGGGTGGCCGCCGACGCGTTGATGGAAATCGGCAAGCGCACGCCCTCCTCGTTCAATGCTTGCTGGGTGGCGATCACGCCGCTTAGCACATGGAAGAACAGCAGCAAATCCAGGCCCAACTTGCTTACCACAGGCAGAAACACCGATGGGCGGATATTCCCCCGCGTCGGATGCATGCAACGCGCCAGCGCCTCCGCGCCGACCACCGCCCCATCGCGCAGCCGCACCTGCGGCTGTAGATCGATCGAGATATTGCCTTTGGAGCACAGGGCTTCAATGACCTCCTGCTCGCTGAACGGCCGAGTTCCCAAACGCCCCGGCACGCCGTTGACCCGGGCGGCCTCGGCCATCGCCTCCCGCGCCAACTCGACCTGGCGCAGAAACTGCGAGCATTCGCCGTCATCCATGGCGGGATGCGTCACCCAGACATAGTTGAAACCGGCTTCGCGCGCCAGCCGGACATGCGACTCCTGCAGAAGTTTTCCCGCCGCGCTCTGCCACAGCAGCATCGGCGTGTCCGCCAACTCGCCGCGGCGCACGCCGGCATGCACTTTGGCGATCAGTTCGGCGCCGCCGCCGTCCGGCATTTGGATATCGCATACCAGCAAATCCACCGGCTCGCGCAGCAATTGTTGTTCCGCCTCGCGAATATGGCCGCAACGACGAATATTGTGGATGCCGGCCCGAAACAACATGCGCTGAAAACGGTCATTTTCCCGCGACGATCCGGACACCACCATAACATTAAGATTTTCCATGGATTTCCTACCGTTTGGAATACTGACAGCTTAATATCCGCCACGCTCGCCTTGATGCGCCATTATTTTTAAAATCCCAAAACGCATACTATTAACAAGCTTAATTATGGCTCTACCTTATCTAATTAACTCATGACAATGTGGCAGGCACATTGCCGGCAGCGTCCCACCAAGTCAATGAATCTCAAAGAATCATTCAAGGTTCCCCCCCACCGTCAAATCCTCACGCCATAATGGATTTAACATGGCCATGCAAGGTCCGCCCTTATAAAACAATTTGTTCCAGCCACGCCTCACCGCACGCATCACGACCGCGCATACATAGCCGTCGGGCCCACGTCGGCTATTCTCGTGAAGAACAAAACGAAATAATGCTGCTTTATTTAGGCTTTAAAACTCGATGATAAAAAAATAATGCACAATCAAATATAGGATTTATCTTAAAATCCAATTCGTTATGCATAATTGTTTTTTAAATACATTGTTAATATACAAATTAAAAAATATTTGAAAATATAAATAACAACGACAACATTATTGGCGGTGATCAATAGATAATAAGAAGATCATACGGCCTAAACCATCAGACATGGCGGTGCAGAGAATAGTGACGAGAAGGGAGAGTAAGATAAACAAAACCCCGAAAACCGCTGGGGCCAAGGCGCGCCGTCGTGGGCGGCACAGATCGAACGACAAGGAGAGTCAGGGCTTTGTCAGCGATTCCAAGAACCTGTTTACGATCTCGCAAGCTAGGACGAGACAAGGCGATAACGCCTCCCTGCTTCATGCGGAAACACGACAAAAGATCTCGCGCCGGTCACCCAACCGGCGCGGCAAGACACAAACGCGGGTGGCGATCAGCCCCGTTTGTTGAGACGCAGGGTCAGGGTCAGTTCGCCTTCGCCATCATTTTGCGACTGGATGTTCTTCAAGGTAATGCCGCTGGGCAGCAGCACGCTGATGCCGTGGCCGACGCCGTACTTGGACAAGGTTTTTTCCAACTGCCGCGCCATCCCCTTGGCCGGCAATTTAGCCTCCTCGTCCAGCGCGAAACCATAGGACTCCGCGGCGGAGCCCATGGCCTGATCCACCTGTTCGCGCGGGACGAACTTTTCGGCGGCGCTGGCCAGTTGCCTGGCCGACACGTCTTCCTCGCTGCTCACCAGGTTGAGGAACTCATCCTTGAAGCGCGCCTGTTGCAGCGGGTCTTCTATCTCCTCCGACAACTGCTCCACCACGCTGGCCATCATCTTGCTGCTGGACGCCTTGTCCGGCACCCGCATGGCTTTCAGGAAATCGTCCAGCCAGAACTTGGCCTCGCGGCTAAGCCGGTCCACCGCGTACACCGTGGGGCCATGCTCCAAAATCAACGCGCCCTTGTCGATCAAGCGCGGGTTGATGCCGGACGCATGGCTGATGTCGAATACGTCGCCGGACTCCACCACGGTGAGGAAATCATCGCGGATCTCGGATTTGAACACCCCTAGCGCGCGCAGCTCGCGGTCGCCGTCGTTGAGGCCGGAAAACAAGATCACCAGCAGGTCGCCGGCATTGATGTTGGGATGCTGCGAACGCGCGTACAGATGCTTGGCGATGCGCTGGGACACCGCCAGGAAGTCCAGCTCTCCGCGGAAAAACTGGCGGGTATAGTGGTAAATCTCGTTCAGATTAAGATCGGACTCGTGGAAAAACTGATGCTGGCGCTTGTCCGACACGATGTTCTTCAAATAGCCGCCCAACAACAAGGAGGACACTTCCTCGTCCACGGAGCTGGTCCGTTCGGACAAGCGCGCGCCCTCGCCGCGCGCGGCGTTGCCCACCCGGTGCACCACCAACCGCTCCACCCTGCATTCGCCAATCGCCAACATTTCCGCGCTCCCGCCTAAAATCGAATGCGCGATTATTGCCACTGCGCCCTGGCTTGGCAACCGCGAAAACAGCCTGCTATTCCGGCAAGGCCAGCGGATCGTCGGTCAGGGAGTCCGCCAGGAAGTCCATCAGCAGCCGGACCTTGGGCGACAGTTGGCGGTTGTGCGGCGTCAAGGCCCAGATACCCTCTTCCGGCTCGCGGTAATCGGCCAGCACCTCAATCAGCTCTCCGCTGCACAAAAAGCGGGCGACGTAGTAATCCGGCAATTGCGCCAGCCCCAAGCCCAAGCGCGCCGCGTGCGCCAAGGCGTGGCCGCTGTTGCAACGCAAGCTGCCCTTGATCCTCACCTGCCGCCTGCGGCCGCCTTCCAGCAGATGCCAGTGCTCGCCTCCCAAAGACAGGCAGTTGTGGCGCTCCAGGTCCGCCGGCTCCAGGGGCGTGCCGCAGCGCTCCAGATAGGCCGGCGCGGCGCAGACATGATGGCGGCGCGAGGCCAGCCGTCGCGCCATCAGCGTGGAATCGCTCAGATGGCCGATGCGGATCGCCAGATCGTAGCCGTCCTGCACCAGATCCAGCACTTGGTTGGACAGGTTCAGGCTGGCCTCCAGCTGCGGGTGGCGCTGTAGAAACCGAGTCAGCAGCGGCGCGATATGACTTTCGCCGTAAGCCAGCGGCGCGGTGAGTTTGAGCTTGCCCTGCGGCTGCGCCTGATGACGCGAAATCGCCTGCTCCGCCTCCGCCAGCGAATCCAACAGCTGCCGACAGTGGCGCAGATACAACGCTCCGATCTCGGTCAGCGCCTGATGGCGGGTGGTTCGATACAGCAATTTGGCGCCCAGCCGCTGCTCCAGCTGCGTGACCTGACGGCTGACCTGAGCGACGGAAATCCCCAACGCCTGCGCCGCCTTGGTGAAACTGCCCTGTTCCGCCACGCTGACGAATTCGCAAATGCCTTCCCAACCCAACATTATTCCACCTCGGAAAAAATCATTTACCAATTGCCACGATTATCTATTCAAACACGAGAAATACAATTGAAACTTTGCCGCCGACGGCCAAAAACCGCCGACGGCGTCGATCCAACACCAAGGAGGGCTCATGAGCCAGGACATCATCAAGTGCAAGGCCGCCGTGGCCTGGGCCGCCGGTCAGCCGCTGAGCATTGAAGAAGTGGAAGTGCAGCCGCCCCGCGCCGGCGAGGTGCGGGTGAAAATGGTGGCCACCGGCGTGTGCCACACTGACGCCTTCACCCTGTCCGGCGAAGACCCGGAAGGCGTGTTTCCCTGCATCCTGGGCCATGAAGGCGGCGGCATCGTAGAATCCGTCGGCCCTGGCGTCAGCAGCGTGGCGGTGGGCGACCACGTGATCCCGCTGTACACCCCGGAATGCCGCGAGTGCAAATTCTGTCTGTCCGGCAAGACCAATCTGTGCCAGAAGATCCGCGCCACCCAGGGCAAGGGCCTGATGCCGGACGGCAGCACCCGCTTCTCCAAGGACGGCAAGCCCATCTACCACTATATGGGCACCTCCACCTTCGCCGAATACACGGTGTTGCCGGAAATCTCGCTGGCCAAGGTCAACCCGGCCGCGCCGCTGGAAGAAGTGTGCCTGCTGGGCTGCGGTGTCACCACCGGCATGGGCGCGGTGATCAACACCGCCAAGGTCAAGGCCGGCGACAGCGTGGCCATCTTCGGCCTGGGCGGCATCGGCCTGTCCGCCATCATCGGCGCGCGCATGGCCGGCGCCGGCCGCATCATCGGCATCGACATCAATGAGAGCAAGTTCGAACTGGCGAAGAAGCTGGGCGCCAGCGATTGCGTCAACCCCAATGATTTCGACAAGCCCATCCAAGACGTGATCGTGGAGATGACCGACGGCGGCGTCGATTTTTCCTTCGAGTGCATAGGCAACGTCAAGGTGATGCGCGCGGCGCTGGAATGCTGCCACAAGGGCTGGGGCGAATCGGTGATCATCGGCGTGGCCGGGGCCGGGCAGGAAATCTCCACTCGCCCGTTCCAGCTGGTCACCGGCCGAGTATGGCGCGGCTCCGCTTTTGGCGGCGTGCGCGGCCGCAGCGAGTTGCCGGACTATGTGGAACGTTATCTGAAGGGCGAATTCCGCCTTGACGACTTCATCACCCACACCATGCCGCTGGAGCGCGTCAACGAAGCCTTCGACCTGATGCACGAGGGCAAGAGCATTCGTTCCGTGATCCACTACTGAGCCGGAGACGCTCGTGAACCTGGAAAACATCAGCGCCAACAAATCGTTTGGCGGCTGGCACCGGCAGTATCTGCACGATTCGGAGACGCTGGGCTGTCGGATGCGCTTCGCCGTCTACCTGCCGCCGCAAGCCGGGGCCAACCGGCGCGTGCCGGTACTGTACTGGCTGTCCGGCCTGACCTGCACCGATGAGAACTTCATGCAAAAAGCCGGCGCTCAACGCGTCGCCGCGGAACTGGGACTGGCCATCGTCGCGCCGGACACCAGCCCGCGCGGCGCGGAAGCGGCGGACGACGAAGCTTTCGACCTGGGCCAGGGCGCCGGCTTCTACCTGAACGCCACCCAGGCGCCGTGGAACCGTCATTACCGGATGTACGACTACGTCAGCCGGGAACTGCCGGCGCTGATCGAAGCCAACTTCCCCGTCACCGAGCAACGCGCCGTGGCCGGCCACTCGATGGGCGGTCACGGCGCGCTGATCTGCGCGCTGAAGCGGCCGCAGGACTATGTCTCGGCATCGGCGTTCAGCCCGATCTGCCATCCGGTCAACGCGCCTTGGGGCCAGAAGGCCTTCGCCGCCTACTTGGGCGAAGACCGCGCCGCCTGGGAGGCCTGGGATGCCAGCCTATTGCTCAAACACGCACAGCAGCAGCTACCACTGCGCGTGGACATTGGCCTAGCCGACAGCTTTCTGGACGTGCAATTGCAACCGGAGACGCTGGAACGGGCGGCGCGGGACTGCGGCTACCCGCTGGAGCTGCACCGCCACGCCGAGTACGACCACAGCTATTACTTCGTCGCCAGCCTGATTGAGGAACAGCTGCGTTTCCACGCGCGCCACCTTGGTCTATGAGACCGCGGAACGCAAAAAAGCCAGGCAGAGCCTGGCTTTTTTGTTGAATCTGGTGGAGGGAGAAGGATTCGAACCTTCGAAGGCAGAGCCGTCAGATTTACAGTCTGATCCCTTTGACCGCTCGGGAACCCCTCCAGAGAGATGCGCATGATATAGCTACTCGATCGCCGCGTCAATCGCCGACGCGCGGCCCCCCTCCGTCGACGCGCCCGTGCCAACCGCGGATTTGGCAAATCTGTGCGCGCGGACGCTCAAGCGCGCCAAGAAAGCACGCCGTGCCATTGGCATGATCTCGCCATCAGGGACTCGCCCTGACCTCTGGAGACAACAATGTCCAAGCTCCCACTCGCCGCGCTATGCCTGAGCCTGGCCGCCGCCTTGCTGGCGCAGCCGGCGCTGGCCGCGCCCAAGCTGCAAAAAACACCGCACCAGGCGCAAGCCCGGCCGAAACAAGCGCCGCCGCCGCGGCAATGGCAACAGCGTCCGCCAAGCGACGCTCAATCCCGCTACCAGTTGCCGGACGACCGCACCGTGATCGGCAAGCCCAAAAGCAAGCTGATCCGACGCGCCGCCGTCGCGCAATGCCCGGATGTCGGCGCCATGGCCGGCTACAGCGGCGCGGCCTTGGCCAACTACCTGGCCGGCCTGCCCGACTACACCTGCACCTACGGCCTGTTCTCGCTGGACAGCAAGCTGGCCGCCACGCTTTACAGCGCGGCCAACCTCAACGCCGTCGCCGGACGCTTCGCCCAAGAAGCCGCGGCGTACAACGCAGGCTCGATGACTCTGGTCAACCTCACCCTCTACCTGCGCGCCGGCTACTACCTGGCCAGCGGCGGCGCCTTGCCGGCGCTGGACCCCAATCTGCTCGCCGTGCTGCGCCCCGGCATCAAGCAACTGGCCGACGGCAACGCGCTGTTCTCCGCCAACGCCCAGGCCTCCACCACCGCCGGCGAGGTGATGAAGCTGATCACCAATATGGCGGACGAGGCCTATTACCTGCCCAGCATGCGCGCCATCGTGCAGCGCTACACCAATAGCGCCAGCCAGCCCAACGCCGCCCAGGCCCTGCGCGAAACCACCGCCAACCAGGGCTTCACCGGCGCGCTGACCGTGTTCTTCTACGCCCACGGCCGCGCCAACGCCGCGCCGCTGCTGCAGAACGACGGCAGCTATTCGGCGGCGCTGACCCGCTTCGCCCTGGCCAACAAGAGCAGCCTGCTCGGCACCGAGAGCGCCTTCCAGCTGGGCGACGCCACCCGCGAAGGGCTGCGCTTCATGCAATACCCAGCGCTGAAGCCGGCGATCAAGCCGCAGGCCCAGGCCATACTGTCCGGCAGCAGCATGAGCGGCAACGACAACGAGCTGTGGCTGGCCGCCGCCGAAGCGGTCAAGTATTACGACGCCGCCAACTGCGCCGACTACGGCACCTGCAATTTCGAAACCCGGCTCGCCGACGCCATCCTGGTCAACCGCTACACCTGCAGCGCCAGCATCCGCATCCGCGCCCAGGAAATGAGCGCCGAACAGCTGCAGTCTTCCTGCGCGCTGCTGCAAAAAGAGGAATCTTACTTCCACCAGATGCTGCAGACCCGCAAACAGCCGGTAGCCAACGATAACAATACCTCGCTGGAAGTAGTGGTGTTCGATGATTACAACAACTACGCCAAGTACGCCTCCATCATCTACGGCATCAGCACCGACAACGGCGGCATGTATCTGGAAGGCGACCCGGCCGCGGCCGGCAACCAGGCGCGCTTCATCGCTCACGAAGCCTCCTGGCTGCGCCCAACCTTCAAGGTCTGGAACCTGGAACACGAATACATCCACTACCTGGACGGCCGCTTCGACATGTATGGCGATTTCAGCGCCAGCACCCGCCTGCCCACGGTATGGTGGATAGAAGGGCTGGCCGAATACCTGTCGCTGGGCAACGGCAACCAGCCGGCCATTGACGCCGCCCGCAGCGGCACTTACACGCTGAGTCAGATCTTCGGCAACACCTACGACATGACGGACTACGTCACCCGCGCCTACCGCTGGGGCTATATGGCCACCCGCTTCATGATGGAGCGCCACCGCGGCGATGTGGACGGCTTCCTCACCCGCTTCCGCAGCGGCGATTACAACGGCTATCGCAACCAGATCCAGCAGATAGGCGCCCGTTACGACGCGGAATTCGCCAGTTGGGCGCAAAGCGCCACCACCGCAGGCCAACCGCCGATGCCGTCGGACACCGGCCTGCCGCCGTGCAAGGAAGCCTCTCCCAGCTACCTGGGCAAGAACTGCTCAATCAGCGGCCTCTCAGCCTCCGCTTCCGGCGCGGCCTACGCCACCATCATGCTGCCGGCCGGCGCGCGCAACCTCAAACTGTGGACCAGCGGCGGCAGCGGGGACGTCGATCTCTACATAGCGCTGGATCGCTACCCCACCCCCGGCAATTACGACTACGCATCCGCCGGGTCAGGCAACGAGGAAAGAGTGGCCATCGCCGCCCCGCAGACCGGACGCTGGTACTACCTGACGCTGCAAGCGCGGCAACCGTTCGCCAATGTCAGCGTCAGCGCCAGCTACGATTAGCAAGCGGTTAAAAGCCTCGCGCTAGCAACGTCAACCCAAGCCGCCGCGGCCGGTCCGCGGCGGACTTGCAAAACGGGTTGAATTAATGCACTTTGTTTTCAAAAAATGATTAATGAATGACATGAAGATTAGATAGCCCGGTCCGCCGTCGGCGGCCGGCTGTTTCTTTGGAGCGCAACACACCGTAAACCGCTTATAAGGCCTCCCGCCATGCCCATGCCGCCGCAACGCCCCTACATCGTCAGCGACCTGAACGCCATGCAGGCGATGGCCGTCTTGTTCGATCAGTTGCCCGATGTGGTGTTCGCGGTCAAAGATCTGGACAGCCGCTACCTGGCCTTGAGCGAGGGTTGCGTGGGACGTTGCGCGCTGCGCAACAAATGGCAGGCGGAAGGATTGACCGCGCACGAGTTGTTTCCCAACGCCATGGCCAACCGCTACCGCAGCCAGGATCTGCAGGTCTTCTTGGAGCGCCGGCCGGTGCGCAACCGGCTGGACCTCACCGTCTACCATGATCGTGCGCCCGGCTGGTGTCTGACCAACAAACAATCGCTGCACGATCCTGACGGACGCTTGATCGGACTGGTCTGCATTTCCAAGGACCTGACCGAGCTCACCCGCGAGAAGCTGCTGGACGAACGCTTCGCCGCCTGCGTCGACCATATCCAGACCCATTACGACCGACCCTTGCACCTGGAGGAATTGTGCGATCTGTCCGGTCTCAGCGTCGGCCAGATGGACCGGCGCATGAAGCGGGTGTTTCAGGCCAGCGTAGGCGAGTTCATCCGCCTCACACGAATGGAAGCCGCCTGTCACGCCATCCAGCACAGCGGCCGGCCGCTGGCCGACATCGCCGCAAGCTGCGGCTTTTCCGATCAAAGCGCGCTAACCCGGCTGTGCCGGCAGATGTTCGGCCTCAGCCCGCGCCAATTGCGCCTGCGGACACCGCCCGGCGGTCCTCATCTTGCGGTGCCCGGTACAATCCGGGCCGCCGGTCATCAAGCACATGATTGCGCTGACTGATGAACTTGTCCCGGCTGGCCGCCAGGTCCAGCTCCGCCAGCAATAACTGGTCCGACTTCAACCCCGTCTCGGCCAGCGCCTGCGGATAGCCGTTAGCGTCGACGATCAGCGAAGCGCCGCTCCAGTCCACGCCACGCTCGCGGCCATGGCGGTCGCACACCGCGATCGGCAAGCGGTTGAACGCCGCATTGGCCTGAGCCTTGAAACGCTCGGCCTGGCGCTCTCCCGGCGGGTGCGGCAACACAGGCCAATTGACCGGCGCGCACAGCAGTTCGGCGCCGGCCAGGGCCGGCAAGCGCACCCACTCCGGTATTTCCAGGTCATAGCAGATCATCAGGGCCAGCCGGCCAAAGCGGGTATCCAGCACCGGCGGCGGCTGGTCGCCCAAATCGAAGATCAGCTTTTCGGCATCCCACAGATGAGCCTTGCGGTAGCAAGCCTGTTCGCCATCCGGCCCCAGCAGCACCGCGCTGTTGTACACCCCTCCGCCCGCGCCGGCTTCGCAAAAACCCGCCGCCACCACCATGCCCAACCGCCGCGCTAGCGCCGCCCAGGCTGACACGCTGCGGCCATCAACCGCCTCGGCCAAGCCCTGCGCCTCCTCGCGGCTGGCGAATACATAGCCGGTATTGGCCAGTTCCGGCAAGACCGCCACTTGCGCGCCTAGCGCCGCCGCCGACTCCAGCGCCCGCTCGGCGCGCGCCAGATTGCCATCGACATCGCCAAATACCGGTGCCACCTGGCAACAGGCTACTTTGATCTTGTTCATCTCACCGCTCCCATGCCGCTTGGGCCGCCTCTTGGCGGCTCAACACCCAATAAGCGCAGCCGGACACCAGCAGCCCCACCACCCATGACAAATCCACACCGCCCAAAGCCCTCGCCGCCGGCCCGGCATAGGCCCCCAGCACCACAAAGGGCAACATGGCCAGCAGACCGCCAAGATAGGACAACAGACCAGGGCGCGACCATTGCCCATAAACGCCGTCGGCTAGACAGATGTCGCGGATCGCATAGCGCCCGCGTCGCACCCAATAGAAATCCACCAGATTGACCGCGCTCCAGGGTACCAGCAGATAAAGCATCAACGACACAAAGACATTGAAGCTGGCCAGGTAATCCTCCGACAAGCCCAGCGCCGACAACCACACCACCACGGCGGAAACCGTTATTCCGCTCACGCGGAAAATCAGCCCACGCGGCACAGGCCGCATCGCGTCCAATGCGCTAAGCCCGGTCAGCATGGCGCCGTAGAAGTTCACCGCCATGATGCCCACCAAGGCTGGCGCGGCAATCAGCACGGCTAAAGCGCCAACACCCGGAGCCAGCGCCTCGCCCAATTGTCGCAGGCCCTGGATGGCGTCCGGCTGCCCCAGTTCCCCCGCCAGCACCGCGCCCAACGACATCAGCCACAAAGCCGAGCCGGCTGCGCCCAGCCAAGTCCAAGCGATCAGCCGCGCGGCCGGCGTCTCCTCCGGCAAATAACGCGAATAATCCGACACGTACACCGAGTAGCTGAGCTGATAGCCCGCCGCCGCCGACATCTGCGCCAGCCAGGCCGGCCAGGCGAAAACGCCCATCGCCACGCCGCCGCCGGCGGCCAGCCTGACGCACAAGGCAATGCTCAGCGCACTGAATATCAGAATCAGCAGGCAGGTCAGCCAGCGCTGCACCACATGCAGCAGATCGTGACCTACGATGGACACAATGCCCGCCGCGGCGATCAAGACCGCATAGCTCGCCGGCCGCGGCGCTTCAAACACCACGGCGATGGCATCGGTTGCCAGGATCACGTCGAACACATTAAAACCGATATAAACAAAGAACGCCGCCATGAACGGCAGTATGGCGCCGCGGCGGCCAAACTGGGCACGCGACTGAATCATCTGCGGCAAACCCAGGCGTGGCCCCTGATTGGCGTGGCAGGCCATCAACATGGTGCCCAAACCAACGCCCAGCGCAATGGCAAGAATCGACCAACCGACGCCCAGGCCCAGCAGTGGCCCGGCGAAGCCGACCATCATGGTGGTCAGCACGAAATTGCCGGCAAACCAGAACGGCGCCTGCTGCCAGGCTTTGCCGCGCCGCTCCTCCGCCGGGACATAATCGATGGAGCGCGTTTCCAACCAGCGCTGCGCGCGCCTTTCCCGCTTGTGATCTTGTTGCATGGTCTCCTCCTGTGTTCCCCGGTCCGGCCGGGGTGAGGAGCCAGTCTAGATGGCCGCGCAGCGGCAACCCATACCTAATGCCCAATGTTCATATTGATGCGGATGAATGCGAGCCTCCGGCCCGCCAGGCCGGCACCGTCGCCAGGCTCAGCCAGGCCCCGCGCAGAATACGCTCACAAGCCGCGAACGGCGCCTTGCCGCCGTCCATCATCCCGTACATGCCCTCGAACAAGCGCACCAGGAACTCGGCGGCGATGCCCACCTCGATGTCCCGCGGCAGCTCTTCCAGGGCGATGGCGCGTCTCAACTGGCGGCGCACATAATGCATGGTGGCGCGGTCCATCAGCTCGCGGCGGCGCAGGATGCCCCGGTTTTCCTCATTGCGCTCGCACTTGTGATATAGAAACTCCGTCACCCGCTGCGCCGGGCCGGGCTCGTGGAACTGGCGCAGATAATACATGCCCACCGCCACCAGGGTTTCGCCCGCCGACGCCTGCTCCGCCGGGAAACGCAGCGCGTCCAGTTCGAACACGCGGTCCACCATGGCCCGGCACACTTCCATCTTGTTGTCGTAATGACCGTAGACCGCGCCGCGCGACACGCCGGCCGCGTCGGCGATCTGCGCCATGGTGGCATTGGCGACGCCTTGCAGCAGAAACACCCGCTCCGCTCCGTCCAGGATGGCATCCCGGGTCTTTTGCGATTCTTCCTTGGTTTTCCTGGCCATATCCGCCTCTGAACTTTTCCCCAGATGCTACCTCAAAGAATTAATTAATCAACCGTGATTGATTAATTGAATGGACAACACCCGGCCCGCCCAGGCAAGGCGCGCCGCCCTGTCGTCCCTCGATCTTTTGAAACTCTCCTTAGGCACTACCATGTCACACACAACAACAAACCACCGCGACCTGGACACGTTGCCGGTGTCCAAACTGTTCTGGCAATACACCATTCCCTCCCTCGCCGGCATGCTGGCCACCGGCCTTTACGTGGTCATCGACGGCATCTTCGTCGGCCACTTCGTCGGCAGCCACGGCTTGGCGGCCATCGCGCTGGCCTATCCGCTGGTGATGATGCAAGTGGGCCTGGGCGCCATGCTGAGCATGGGCGCGGCCACCCGCATCGCCATCTTGCAAGGCGGCGGCGACTACGAACGCGCGCGCGCCACCCTAGTGGCGGCGCTGGCGCTGCTGGCCCTCATCAGCCTGGCCATCCCGCTGCTGGGCCTCACGTATCTGGACACCCTGCTGCAATGGCTGCAAGCCGACAAGCAGCCTATCGTGATGGCGGAAGCGCGCAACTATCTGCAATGGATGCTGGGCGGCGCGCTGTTCACCATGGGCCAAATGGTGGCCACCTATCTGCTTCGCAACGACGGCCGCCCGCGGCTGGCCACGCTGTTGATGGTGATAGGCTCGCTGCTCAACGTGGTCTTTAACTACCTGTTCGTCGGCGTGCTCAAACTGGGCCTGGCCGGCTCGGCCCAGGCCACCTTGCTGTCCGAATCCGTCGTGATGCTGGCCGGCCTAGGCTATTTTTTCACCCGCCACGCGCGGCTGCGCCTGCGGCTGGCGAACTGGCGGCTGGATTGGCGCTGTTGCGGCCCCGTCCTGGCCCTGGGCCTGTCCAGCCTGTTGATGGAGTTCAACCTGGCCTTGCTGATGTTCGCCCACAACTTCCAGCTGCTGCGCTGGGGCACGGATCTCAGCGTGGCGGCCTACGCCACCGCCGGCTACAGCGAAGCGCTGTTCACCCTAGTGGTGCACGGGCTGGCGGTGGGCCTTCAGCCCTTGCTCAGCCACTCCACCGGCGCCGGCCGCCCGGAACGCACCCGCGAAGCGCTGCGCTACGGATTGCGCGTCACCATGCTGCTGGGTCTGACGGCGTTGGCGGCGGTGCAGCTCTTCCCCACGCTGATCGTGCGGATGTACAACAGCGAAGACCTGGCGTTGATCGCCGCCGGCAGCCACGCGTTGCGCCTGCACTTGCTGGCCATGCCTTTCGACGGTCTGGTGATCATCGGCATCATCGCCCTGCAAGCGATGGCGCTGACGCGGGCGGCCTTGCTGCTGACCATAGGCAAAACCATACTGCTGCTGCCCGCCTTGTGGTTGTTGCCGCTGTGGCTAAAGCTGGACGGCGTCTGGCTGGCGATGCCGCTGGTCAACCTGCTGCTGGGCACGGCGGCCGCGCTGGCCTTGTGGGGGGCCTTCCAGCGCCTGAAACGTCAAGAGGACCTGGCAACCGCAGCCTGATCGCCACCGTTCTCAACCAATGGCCGGACTTCCGGCCATTTTTTTTAGGCATTGGCGAACCGGTTCCAATTGCCATTGTCTATTCCCTTCCCGCGCAAGCGCCGCGCCTCCTTGCTCTCGCGCCCCGGCCGGCTCCCGGCCGCCCTCGCGCCCCGTTTTGCTTTGGGGTCGCGGGAACGCGGGCCGATTCGTATAGTGATAGCACCCGTCTGTTGGCGCCCGCGCCGCGGCTTGACTCCAACCCGTCAATAACAAGGAAAACAATGTCTCTGAAAACCATTCCCCACTGGACCGTCGCCGCCCCGCTTGTCGCCTGGGCCGCAATCGTGGCCGCGCCCACCTTTGCCGCCTCCTCGCTGTTCATCGCCCTGCTGGCGGTGCTACTGGCCGGCACCGTCTTCGCCGCCGTCCACCACGCTGAAGTGGTGGCGCACAAGGTGGGCGAGCCTTACGGCACGTTGATCCTGGCGCTGGCGGTCACAGTGATCGAAGTCGCCCTGATTGTCTCCTTCATGCTGGCCGGTGGAGAAAGCAAGCTGGCGCTGGCGCGCGACACCATCTTTTCCGCCATCATGATCACCTGCAACGGCATCGTCGGCATCTGCCTGCTGCTGGGCGGCCTGCGCCATCGCGAACAGAACTTCCAGCTCAGCGGCGCCAAGGTGGCGCTGACGGTGCTGGCCGCCATTTCGGTGCTGGCGCTGGTCTTGCCCAACTACGGCACCAGCGAGCCCGGCCCGCTGCTGTCCTCCTCGCAACTGGCGTTCACCGGCGTGGTGTCCCTGGTGCTGTACGGCGCCTTCGTCTTTGTGCAAACCATACGCCACCGCGACTACTTCTTGCTGGAAGGCAGCCATAGCGAGGACGAACACGCGCCGCCGCCGTCCGTCAAAGTCACGATGATCAGCCTGGCCCTGCTGCTGGTTTGCCTGGTGGGCGTGGTCAGCCTGGCCAAGCTGCTGTCGCCGTCTATCGAAGGCTTCGTGGAAGCGGCCGGCGCGCCTGCCGCCGTGGTGGGCATCATCATCGCCGCGCTGGTGCTGCTGCCGGAAGGCCTGGCCGCCGCCAACGCCGCGCGCGCGGACCGGGTGCAGACCAGCCTCAACCTGGCGCTGGGTTCGGCACTGGCCTCCATCGGCCTGACCATCCCCACCGTGGCGCTGATCTTCGTGGTGATGGGCGAACCGCTGATCCTGGGCCTGGAAAACAAGGAAACCATCTTCCTGGTGCTGACCCTGCTGGTCAGTTCGATGTCGCTGGCCGTGGGCCGCACCACCATTTTGCAGGGCATCGTCCACCTGGTGATCTTCGCGTCCTTCGTGTTCTTCGCCATCAGCCCCTGAGCGCCTGCTCTACGCAAAAAAACCGCCAACCGTTGCCGGCTGGCGGTTTTTCATTGGCGGACCTGGTTCTCAGAACCGGTTCATGATCTCGCGAGCTAAGGCGAGACAAGGCGAAAACGGCTGAGAAAGCGGAGTGTACACACGGTACATGAGTATTTCGAAGCCGGCACTCATCGCACAATGTCTCTACCGACACGCAACAGATCGTAAACAGGTTCTCAGGCCCGCATCGCTTCCAGCACCTTGGCGCTGTCCACAATCTGCACGAACTTGACGATCTTGCCGTCCCGGAGCGTGTAGATGTGGGCGAAAGAGGCGACAAAGCCTTTGCCGGTGGCGCGGTAGACGCCATGGTAGAAGCCTTGGGCGATCACGTGTTCGCCTGCGTCGTAAAAGCTGTCCACCGCCGCGCGGTAGCCTTCCCACTCGCGGCCCAGCCGCTCGTGCACGTTCTTGACGATGGACTCCGCGCCCACATAGGTGCCGGCGTA
Organism: Chromobacterium sp. IRSSSOUMB001; assembly: GCF_023507765.1. Classification (NCBI taxonomy): domain Bacteria; kingdom Pseudomonadati; phylum Pseudomonadota; class Betaproteobacteria; order Neisseriales; family Chromobacteriaceae; genus Chromobacterium; species Chromobacterium sp. IRSSSOUMB001. The sequence continues at coordinate 114,806 of NZ_JALCYU010000009.1, read as the reverse complement.
GGGGAAGCCGGCGGCTTCTGTCCACTCCGCGTCCGGCGCCAATGCGGCCAAGAGATTGCGGCCGTTGGCCTCGGAATCGCCTTCGTAAGTGGCGCGGACGATGTCCACATTGCTCAGGTGGCCCTGGCCCGGGGTGTGATTAGCGTTCATGTTGTTCCATCCAAAAATCGGTTTGCTCATGCCCTTCCTTCATTGCGGCAACACACAGCTGTCCGGGCCGCAGGCCAACACCTGCGTCGCAGCCGGGGCCGCGCTGGACGCGGCCTGGCTCAGGCGGGCGCGCCAGGCGTCCGGCCGGCCCAGGTAAGCGCCCAGGTCCAGCACCGTCAAGCTGCCGTTTTCCTCCAACGCCAACGTGGGAAAACCCTGGCCGCCCGCTTGGGCCAACAACCGGCGGCTTTCTTGGAAGTGGGCGTCGGTGGCCGCGCCCTCCAAACGATGGTAAGCCGCGGCGAAAGCGTCCGCGTCCAGGCCGATGTCGGCGGCCAGCTCGGCCAGCACCGGAAATTCCGCGATGCGGCGGCCTTCCACGAAGTGGGCGCGCTGGATGCGATGCAATAGTTCCAAGCCGCTGCCGGCCGTTTCCTCCGCCGCCAGAACCGCGGTGGTGGGCGGCGCGGAATCCATCACCGCGCCGTGATCCTTGAGCAGGCCGTCGAAATAAGCTTCGCCGAAAGGCTGGCCGGAGACTTCCGCGATGCGGCGGTCGTGCGGCAATACGAATTGGCGCCACTCCGGGCTGACCTGGCGACGATTGGCGCCCACCATCATGCCGCCGCCGTGCAGCGCCACCGTCAAGCCCGGCACGCCGCGCGCGGCTTCCAGCAAGGGCGCGGCGCCGTAGCACCAGCCGCAGAGCGGATCAAAAATAGTGTGCAAAATAATGCCGGACATGGCGGTTTCCTTTCTTGCGCCGCCCGCGGCGCGGGCGGCCATACATTCAAATCATCAAGCGTAGAAAGCACGAAGGGCGGCAAACCAGTCCTGAGACACGGCGCGCCGACGCAGACAGCACATCGAGTACGGCATGTCGGCGTCGCGCAATCTCAGGACTTTCCTCGGCTGCCCTCAGAGCCTTATTGCGGCCACTTCATCTCGCCCTTAAGCACCTTGGCGCTCAGCTCCAGATCCGCCACGCCTTCCAGCTTCGGATAGCGCTGCTTCATCGCCGTCACTAGCTCGGCCGAGTTCTTGGCCTTGGGCAGTTCCGCTTCCAGCGTTTTCAGGTAGTCGCTGGTGAACTTCACCGAAGCCAGGGTGTGCGGAGCATTGTTCAGGAAATGGCCCGGCACAACGACCTTGGGCTTCAACGCCTGCAGGTTCTTCAGCGACTTCTGCCAATCCGCGCGGTCTTTCGGAGTTTGGGTGTCAGCGGTCCAGACATGCATATTGCCGTAGGTCAGCACGCCGCCCATTGCGGTCTTGATCGACGGCGCCCAGATATAGGTGCGGTCCGGAGTCGGGCCTTTCAGACCCATTACCTGCAGTTTCTGGCCGTCCACTTTCAGGGTGTCGCCCTGGATGGGCTCCGGCACGATCACGGTCTTGGGCGCGTTGTCCTTCAGGATCGGGCCCCAGTAAGCCATCTTGCCGTCCTTGGTGGCCTTGATCGACTCGATGGTGGACGCGGTGGCCAGCACCTTGACGTCCGGGAAGGCGGCCTTGATCACGTCCAGGCCGAAGTAGAAGTCCGGGTCCGGATGGGAGATAAACACCGTGGTCAGCTTCTTGCCGCTGGCCTTGACCTTGGCCACCAGGGCCTCGGCGTCGTTGCGCTGGAACTGAGCGTCGATCAGCACAGCCTCGCTCTTGCCGGTGACCAGTTCCGAGGACACCGGGAACAGGCTCTTGGCGCCGGGGTTGTAGACATCGACTTTCAAAGCGTCGGCTTGGGCGAAGGCGGCGGACATCAACAGGGCGCCTGCTACAAAGCTGCCGGAAATGCGGTGTTGGATCATGATGGTTTCCATTTGGTGAATTTGAGATCGGTCGGCTTGGTAGCAAGCCTGATGTGAATCATAGATTGCTATTTTCGAATCAAAAACCGGATAATAAGCAATGGTTAGTTGCATAAATCGAGCGAATCATGGATAGGATCACCGCCGCGCAAGTGTTTGTGACCATTACCGAACGCGGCAGCCTGGTGGCCGCGGCGGAGACTCTGGACATGTCGCGGGCGATGATCACCCGCTATCTGGCGGAGATGGAGGAATGGGCCGGCACTCGGCTCCTGCACCGCACCACGCGGCGGCTGAGCCTGACCCCGGCCGGCGAGGAGACGCTGGCGCGTTGCCGGCAGATGTTGGAAATCGCCGGTCAGATGCCGGCGGCCAACAGCGCGGACCCAGGCCAGCCGCAAGGGCTGCTGCGCATCAGTTGCGCGCAGTCGCTGGCGCAGGACGCACTGGCGGCGGCGGTGACCGAGTTTCTGCGCCGCTTTCCGCAAACCGCCATTGATTTGCAGATCAGCAACCGCGCGGTCAATCTGGTGGAAGAAAGAATTGATCTGGCCATCCGCATCACCAACGCGCTGGACCCCAGTCTGATCGCCCGGCCGCTGGCCAGTTGCGCGTCGGTGATCTGCGCCTCTCCCGCCTACCTGGCCGCCCACGGCGCGCCCAAACGGCTGGAGGATTTGTCTCTGCACAACTGTCTGACTTACTCGTACTTTGGCAAGAGTCTGTGGCGTTTTCAGCGTCACGGAGAGCAGTTGGCGGTGCCGGTCAGCGGCAATCTGAGCGCCAATGAGTCCATGGTGTTGTTGTCCGCCACAGCGGCCGGCGCGGGTATCGCCTTGCAGCCCTTGTATTCCGCCGCGCCGCTAATCGCCAGCGGTCAGTTGGTGGCTTTGTTGCCGGAGTATCAGCCGCAGGAGTTGGGCATTTACGGTATTTACGCTTCGCGCCGGCAGATGCCGGCGACTTTGCGGGCGATGCTGGATTTTCTGGTGGAGCGGTTCGCCAGCGATCCGGCTTGGCAGGCGCGCACGGCCGGCGGCTGAGCTTGCTCGCGGGACAACGGGTCAGCCGTTAAACTGGTTTCGGCATTCCATTGACATGCAGACGAGAGGGTGCCTCCATTCAACCGTTCAGCGCGGCGGGCAGATACTGTCACCCAAAGGTGCGCCAGTGCTGGCTTGCAGAGCGATTGGACAAAGCTTGTCTTTTTTTCTCACGAATGAGAGTGACAATGCCAGTGGCGTTGATCGTCCAGTTTGCTAGGTAGCACTCTGATGCGTATGATTTTATTATTTGTTAAGTGCTTTGTAACACATAGGAGAACGCCATGAGCGAGTCGACTTTTACTTTCCGTGTCGATGAGTCTCTGAAGCAGGAGTTTGCCAAGGTGGCCAAATTGCAGGATCGCACGGGCGCCCAGCTACTCCGTGACTTTATGCGCGAAGTGGTGCGAAAGAATGAGGAGGCCGCTGAGTATGATCAGTGGTTCCGTAGCCAGGTCCAACAGGGGCTGGACCAAGCGAATGCGGGTGAACTGCTTCCTGGCGATCAGGTAGAGGCGCATTTTGCTGCCAAGAGGGCGGAGTTGCGCCGGAGAATGGCTGAACGATGAAGCTGGCTTGGACGCCTGATGCGGTGGCGGATCGCGAAGCCATTTTTGAATACATTGCAGCAGATAACCCAGCAGCGGCTCTTGCTCTTGATGAGCTTTTTGAGCAGCAGGCCTCCCGGCTGCTTCTGCATCCTGAGTTGGGCCGGGCAGGACGTGTTGCCGGCACTAGAGAGTGGGTTCTTCATCGCAACTATGTCTGCGTTTACGATTTAGTAACTGATCAACTCCGGGTGCTTCGGATTTTACATGTTGCCCGACAACGGCCTTAATCAAACCCGGCGATTCCGTTTAGCATTGCGCCAAATCGAGCTTATCGATGGCAATTCTCGCGTAGGCGTTGAGCACTGCGGTAGTCGCGCATCATTGCCACTTCTTCGTCGTTGATGCGTTCGTTAAAAGTGGAGAGGATATTTGGCCAAACAACTATCCTTTCCCTGCCTTATTCCCTCGCGACGCTGCGCTTGCCTCGCTCGGTCAGCGCGGAAAGCGGCACCTAAATCATCATCCGCGCAGCGGATTCAAAACTGACCACCCCACCTTGACCCCAACCGCCCCCTCGGCAACAATCCCCCCGTTGCCGCCAAAACAAGCGGCACACGGGATTGGCGTCCCGTAAGTTGACAGAGGGCTCACACTTCCCGGTGCGAGTCTGGTTTTACCATGGGCGTGCGACTTGGCAGGCTCGTGGTGGGAGAGTGCCCTGCACTCAACCGGATCTGTCAACTCGGTTACGCCAATCCTGCCACGCGCCTGCCTAATACCTCAGCCTCCCCGGCAGGTGGTTTATCTTGTGTCACAGCAGGAGAAACACCATGCATCACGCTCAAAACTTCCCCCGTCGTCGCCGCTACAAACTGCACTCGCTGGAACAGCAGGAAGCCTTGCTCCCCTTCGTCCGCCTCTGCCCCGGCCGCACCTATCGGCATTACTGGCAAATGCCCACGCCCCGTAAGGATTACCCCGCCGACAGCGCCTACGGCCGCGAATGCGCGGCCCATTTGCTGCAATGGATGAAGGACAACCGTGAATATGTCGGCAAGGGCCTGCTCAGCCGCGTAGCCCGCGACATCGATTTTGACGACCGCGATGGTCGCGGCCAGTGGATGGGTTTCTTCAACTATCTGGAAATCATGATGCTGTTGGGCGCGGATCGGGTCCGGGTCTATCGCCATGTTGATAGCCAACATCAGCTCTATCTGGCGCTGGGACAACGGCTCAGCCTGGAAGCGCGTTTCCGTCGCATCCGCCTGAGAAACCGCTGACCTAAGCTGGTGGGTATCGCTACGCTCCACCCACCCTACGGCGGATGGTTTGTCGGGGTAGTTGTAGGGTGGGTGGAGCCGCAGGCGATACCCACCCCCACCGAAAACCAACGCTCAAGGCGCAGCCAGGTAATCCTGTAAGCAAGCCTGCAAATGCTCGCGCAGCGCCGCCACCGCCGGCGACAACATCAGACGATGCGGGACCACCAGACACAGCGGCGCGGCTTCGGTCTGCCAGTCTTCCAGCAAAGGCAGCAGACGGCCGGCGCGCAAGTCGTCCAGCGCGTCCAGCCGCGATTTATAGGCAATCCCCAAACCCTCCAGCGCCCAGCGCCGCACCACTTCGCCGTCGTCGCTCTGTCTGCGGCCGTCCACCGTCACCAGCTCCCGCTGTTGGCCCTGGCTGAAACTCCAACGCTCGTGCAGCGCAGCGCCCAGCACCAACCGCAGGCATTGATGGCGGCGCAGCTCCTGCGGCGACTGCGGCCGGCCGTGGCGCGCCAAATAGTCCGGCGACGCGCACAACACCCGGCGGTTGTCCGGCGCCAGCGGCAGGGCCACCAGGCTGGAGTCTTCCGGCACGCCGTAGCGCAGGGCCACGTCCACCGGCTGCCGGTACAAATCCGCCACCCTGTCGCTGATCCGCAATTGCAGACGCAGGCCGGCGTGCCGCTCAAGGAAGGCGTCCAACCAGCCGCGCAGCCGGCTGCGCCCCAGGTCCGACGGCATGGACAGCGACAGCTCCCCGCTCAGCGCCTGCCGCTGCAAGGCCAGCGCCTGGCCGCCGGCTTCCACCGCCTCCAGCGCCGCGCGCGCATGGGCCAGATAGCGCTCTCCGGCCAGCGTCAGCCGCAGGCTGCGGGTGGAACGCGCCAGCAATTGCGCGCCCACGGTTTTTTCCAGCCGCTTCAGCGCCGCGCTGGCCACCGCCGGGCTCAGGTCCAGCTGGCGTGCGGCGGCGGACAGGCTGCCATTGTCCGCAGCGCGGACGAATACCTGCAAATCTTCGAAACGGACCATGATTGTCAAAATTTCTTTGAAACTGAATCGAATTTTAGCCGGCTTTTCGCCCGTAAAAACAGGAATAACATCCACTCCATCAACACTGGGCCCTATCGGCCCCCGCACTATGGAGAATACGAATATGAAAGCCGTCGCTTATTACCAGAACCTGCCGATCGAGCATCCGGAATCGCTGCGGGACGTGCAGTTGCCCGAGCCCGTCATCGGTGAGCATGATCTGCTGGTGGAGGTTAAGGCCATCTCGGTCAATCCGGTGGACACCAAGGTCCGCGCCGGCGCGGCGCCGGAGGCTGGCCAAGCCAAGGTGCTGGGCTGGGATGCCGCCGGCGTGGTGCGCTCGGTGGGCGGCAAGGTCAGCCTGTTCCAACCCGGCGACAAGGTATGGTACGCCGGCGCGCTGCACCGTCCCGGCGCCAACAGCGAGCTGCACGCGGTGGACGAACGCATCGTCGGTCGCATGCCCCACAGCCTGGACTTCGAGCAGGCCGCCGCCTTGCCGCTGACCGCCATCACCGCCTGGGAGCTGTTGTTCGACCGGCTGCAAGTGCTGGACAACCGCGCGCCCAGCGGCCGGAGTTTGCTGGTGGTGGGCGCGGCCGGCGGCGTCGGCTCCATCCTGGTTCAGTTGGCTCGCCAGTTGACCGGTCTGACCGTGATCGGTACCGCCTCGCGGCCGGAAACCCAGGCTTGGGTCAAAGAGCTGGGCGCTCACCATGTGATCGACCACCGTCTCCCGCTGAGCGAGGAGCTCAAGCGCATCGGTTATGCCCAGGTGGATTACGTGGCCAGCCTGAATCAAACCGACGCCCACTTCAAGGAGATCGCCGCCGCCATCGCGCCGCAAGGCAAGCTGGCGCTGATTGACGACCCGGCGGCGCTGGACGTGCGCGAGCTGAAGCGCAAGAGCGTGTCGCTGCATTGGGAGTTCATGTACACCCGCTCGCTGTTTGGCACCGACGACCAGATTCAACAACATCTGCTCTTGAACCGGCTGGCCGAGCTGGTGGACGCCGGCCTGATCCGCAGCACAGTGGCCGAGCGCTTCGGCCGCATCGACGCCGCCAACCTGAAGCGCGCCCACGCCTTGCTGGAGAGCAACCGGGCCAAGGGCAAGATCGTGCTCTCGGGTTTCTAAGCGTCTGTTCATAATCTGCTGCGCTTCGTGAGGCGTGACACGGTGAGTGCCGCTTTGAAATGCTCATGTACCACTTGTGCATTCCGCTTTCTCAGCGGTTTTCGCCTTGTCTCGCCTTAGCTCGCGAGATCGTCAACGCGTTCTAATCAGCGCGTCCCCCTACTCCGGCGGCGGTCCTCGCCGCCGACTCCATGCCGGCGCGCTAATCGTCGCCGACAGGCATCGAAATCGCTTCACAAGGCGCAGCCGGCGCGGAATAATGGCCTGCTGGCTGTCTTTAACAATCCGGGGAACGAGATCACGAATGCGCACGCTTTCGCCTCCGGCCCCGCCGCAGGCAACGCCGGCCGCGCCGCAGCGCCTGGCCCGTCCCGCCATTCCACTCTCCGTTCCCTCAACCGGCCAGACCGGCGGCGCAAGCGTTCCAAGCCGCCAAACCTTTGCGTAATGGCCTATACCAAGCCTGATGCCGGAGCGAAACCGGAGCCGCCGCCCGCGCAACAGAGTACACAGGTTCAGAGACATAACCATGGCGCAAGGCGCAACCGCGCCGCCATCTGTTGGGATACTCATATGCCTGATGCCAAATCATTGCGGAGCCAGCCGATACAGATCACCTTGCTGGATGATCACCTGATGGTGCTGAACAGCCTGGCCGGCCGCCTAGCCGATGAAACCGACCTGAACGTGGCTGGACAATTCACCAGCAGCGCGCCGCTGATCCAGCATCTGAAGCAGCATGACGGCGTCGACGTCGTGGTTACCGACTACGCGCTCAGCCCCGGCGACATCGACGGCTTCAGCCTGATCCGCGGCCTGCGCCGGCGCTTCGCCCGAGTGCGCATTCTGGTGATGTCGGCCTACTACACCCCGGCCACGGTGGCGCTGGCGCTGCGCTGCGGCGCGCACGGTTTCATCGGCAAGGAACAGAGCCTGGACGAGCTAGTGGCGGCCATTCGCCTGCTGGCCGACGGCCACGGCTATCTGAGCCCGGATATGAGCGCCGCGCTGGACGAGAGCTGCGCCAGCCTGCCGCCGCCGCAGAAAGCCATGCTGCGCAGCCTGCTGGATCACCCTGAGTTGTCCCCTCGCGAACGCGAGGTGCTGCGCTGCTGCCTGGACGGCATGACGGTCAGCGACATCGCCGTCAAGTTCTCCCGCAGCATCAAAACCATCAGCAACCAGAAGCAATCGGCGCTGAAAAAGCTGGGCCTGCGCAGCGACAACGAGCTGTTCAAACTGCAAAGCCGGCTGGCCAGCCACTAAAACCATGCATGCGCGCCTCTTGCTGTTCTCCTGTCTGCTGCTGGCGTTCTGCTTCCCGGCTGGCTTCTGCCGCGCCGGCCTCAATCCGACGGAACGCGCCTGGCTGGCCAAGCACCCGGTGGTGCGTTATGCGATAGACCCGCACGGCTGGCCTATCGAATACATGGAGGACGGCGAGCACCGCGGCCTGACCCAGGCGTATCTGAGCCGCATATCCGAGATCAGCGGCCTGCGCTTTGAGCTGGTGCCGGTGGCCAACCGCCAGCAAGCGGTGGACATGATGCTCAGCGGCCGCATCGATCTGCTCACCGCGCTGTCCTCCGGTTTGATCCCGCCGGAGGTGGGCCGGCGCATCCGCTTCAGCGACCCCTACTTTTCCGGCAGCACCGTGCTGGTCACCCAGCCGGACAAGCCCATCGTGTTCAGCACCTCCAAGCTGTCCGACAAGACCATCGCGGTGGAAAGCGGCGACCCTTACGAATACTTCCTGCGCGAGAATTTTCCCGCCGTGGACATCGTGGCCACGCCCACGCCGCTGGCGGCGCTGGACGCGGTGGCGGACGGCAAGGCCTACGCCGCGGTGGGGCTGGACGCGGTGATGCAGTCCGTGATCCGCCGCCGCTATTACGGCTCGCTGCGCATTGCCGGCAGCGTCAGCGAAATGCCCAGACTGGTGTCGATGGCGGTGAACAAGGAGCAGCCGCAACTGCTGTCCATCATCAATGATTCGCTGGCGCAGCTGACCGCGGACGATACCCAGCAAATGCTGGAAGACTGGCTGCAAACCACCGATTACGGCGCGCCCTCCTGGCGCTCCATCGCCCGCTACTACGCGCTGGAGCTGGCCGGCGTCAGCCTGGTATTGCTCTTGCTGCTGGCGTTCGCTCAGCGCGCCCACGCCGCGCGCCGCGCCGCCCAGCGCAGCGAGGCGGAGAAATCGACGTTTCTGGCGGTGATGAGCCATGAAATCCGCACGCCGATGAACGCGGTGCTGGCCTCGGTGGAACTGCTGCGCCAGGCCGAGCTGCCGCCGCGCGAACGCGAGCTGGCGGCGCTGGCCAACGCCTCTGCGGTGAATTTGCTGGAGCTATTGGACAATGTGCTGGACGTGTCCAAGCTCAACGCCCGGCGGCTGCGCCTGGAGCCGCTGGCCACCGACGCGGCGGCGCTGGCCAGCGGCGTGGCGGCGATCTATCGCGCCTGCGCGGAAAAGAAAGGGCTGGAACTACAGCAGGAAATGTTGGGTTTGTGCAGCCGCCTGCTAGTGGTGGACCCGGTGCGCCTGCGCCAGATTCTGAGCAATCTGCTCAGCAACGCGGTCAAGTTCACGCGTCAGGGCAAGGTGAGCCTGCGGCTGGAACTGCAGGAAATAGAAAAGGAACGGGCGCTGCTGTGCATCCAGGTCAGCGACACCGGCATCGGCATCGCGCCGGAACAGCAGGCCCGCTTGTTTCAAGAATACGCGCAGGCGGACAATACCCAGCAGCGCTACGGAGGCACCGGGCTGGGCTTGCTGATTTGCCGGCAACTGGTTGAGTTGATGTCCGGCCGCATCGCGTTGGACAGCCAGCCGGAGCGCGGCACCACGGTCACGCTGTGGCTGCCGGTGCGCCATGCGCCGGCCGAAGCCGCCGCGGAGGCAGAACCGGACGCCGTCAGCGCGCCGGCGGCGCTCAAGGAAGCCTGCGACCCCATCCTGGTGGTGGAGGACCAGCCGGCCAATCGCTTCATCATCGCCCAGCAGCTGCTGCAACTGGGCTACCGCGCGGTGACGGCGGACAACGGCGCCGCCGCGCTGGCCTTGCTGGATCAGGGACAGCGCTTTGCGATGGCGCTGCTGGACTGCAACCTGCCCGGCATCAGCGGCTATCAACTGGCGCTGCGGCTGCGCCGCCACCCGGCGCTGCAGTGGCAGCCCTATCTGCCCATCATCGCCATCTCGGCCACTACCGGCATAGAACACCAGCAGCGGTGCCTGGACAGCGGCATAGACAGCTGCCTGACCAAGCCGCTGCGGCTGGCCCAGCTGGAACAGATCATGACGCTGTGGCTGGATCACCGTCCCGGTCCGGCGCCCGCCGCGCCGGCCCCGCCCGACGGCGAGCTGACGCAGTTGCTAAGCCACAGCTGCGACGCCGACGCCGCCGCGCTGCGCCAAGCCTTGCAGGCGCGGGACTGGCCGCAAGCGGAACATTACGCGCACCGCTTGCACGGCGTGGCCCTCAGCGCCGGCCTGCCGCGCTTGCCCGCCCTAGCGGCGGAAATGCAAACCGCGCTGCGCCTGCCGCAGCCGGACTCCGCCCGGCTGCGGGATCTGCTTCAGGCGCTGGAGGCCGCGTTGCCGCAAGCAGAGCCTAGCGGCGACTGAGCGACGCGGCGCGCCAGCTGCCGCTCCACCACCTGGCAGACATGGGCCACGGTCTTGATGTCGACGATGTCGTCGACGCCGATCTCGATGCCGAACGCGTCGTTCAACAGCAACACCATGTCCAGCAGCTCCATCGAGTCCGCGTACAACTCGTCCACCAGCAAGGCCTGAGGCTGCAGCTTGGACTCCTCCACCGACAGGCAACAGGCCATTACCGCCACCACTTTGTCTTCAAGACTAACGGACACGGTTGCGCTCCCGGATGCGGCTGGGATCGAGATGCAGGCCATCGGTGGTCAGGGTGATCTCCGAGTCGGCGCTGCGTTGCGTTTTACGCTGTGCATTGCCGTCATCGCGGAGTTGCCGCTGAGTGGCGGCGTCAAGCCCCACTGCATCCAGCAAGCCCAGCACCAGCGGATTCTCTTTCTGGCCATTGGCCAGCAGATAGCCTTCCTTGATCAAATTGCCCGCAAAGCGGTTCAAGGCTTCGCGTCGTCCCGCCAGCCCCTGGTGCGTGGCCAGCACCTGCTGCAAGCGCTCCGCCGCCTTGGCCTGGGCATCCGTCTGCGTGCCATTGGCGAACGCGGACAACAAACCCGTTTGCCCGCTTCTGGCGTCCGGCAAGGCCTGCTTGCGCAAAGCATCGAATTCACGCTGCTGCGCGCTCGGGTTCCACTCCGGAGCCAGCACGCTGCGCGCCGCGCGCAATAACTCGACCTCGCCATTCAAGGCCATGCCTTGCTGGCGCAGGGAGCTCAAAGTCGGCAGGGTCGGCATATTGCCGAAGCGCAGCAGATTGAAACCGCCGGCAGGCCGGGTATCGGCCGGTGTCGCGGCTTGCGCTGTCGCGGCCGACTGAAGCGGCGGCGGCGTGCCGCTGGGAGACGATGCGGCAGGGTTCTCGAGCTCGCTCGGCTGGGCGTCGTTGCCGTTCAGCATCCCTTGCAGGAAGGCTTGCCGGCGCAGATCCATCGCCTTGGGCTCTGTGTGCGCCGCTTCCGCGCCGCCATCGGCCAGAACCGGCGGCGTATCCGTCCGCGTCGGCGTCGTCAACGGCTGGCTGCGTTGCGCCGTGGCCGCATGGGCTACCGGCTGGCTGGACAGATTCTGGACATTGAAGGGATCTCTCCGCAACACCCCTTCCACGCGCCGGCCGGCGCCAGTGGTCGCTTGACCGGCCGTCGGCGCCTGGACGGACGCCCAGTTCAGCAAGCGCCGGATCACGCAGTCCTTGTCGCCCTCGAACTTGCCGATGCTGGTCAAGCGCGCTGTTTTCAGGATCTGGCCGCGCAGCTGCGCCTGCTGCGGGTGCTGTTCCAGTCCCTGCCGCAAATGCTGCCACGCTGTTTCCGACATGGCCGCACCATAAAGTTTTTCGTCCTCGCTTGAGCCGGGCTTGGGTAAAAAAGCATCTCGCGCCTGTACCAGGGGGCCGCGGTCCAGTTCGCCGCGGCTGTCCAGCAGCATGGCGGTGCGAATGTCCTGCGCCAACGCGCCGGCCGCCTTGTTGGCATCGGACTGGTAAATGACGGACTTCAACACCACCTCGGGGAAACTGCTGCGCCAAAGCTTGAAAGACAGCGGGGAAGCTGCGGTGGTGTCGTCAGCCTGCGTGGACGCATCCGCGGGGATCACCACGCGCTCGGCATCCGTCGAGCTGACGGTGATGCGCGAGGTGTCCAGATCCGTCACCGGCGTTTGCACTTCGGTCGTACGCGACGTTCCATCGCGACCGCCGGTTGCCTCCGTTTGCGTCTCCATGGAGCGGAACGAACGCCCTGCGCCATCGCCAGAGGCGGCCGCGCGGCGGGTCTGCCCATCGCCGCTCTCCGACCCGCGCTGAGCGCCTTGCTGCTGATGCATCTTCAGATTCAAACGTTGCACCAGCCTGCTCGGATCTCGCCGTCCTCGGGCGGGCCGCTGGCTGCGGCTGCTGTTGCCACTATCGGAGGTATTGCCGCTATCCGTGATATTCACGCTGTTATCGATGGTGATGCCACCGACATTGATGGTGATATTGGGCCCGCCCGCCGGCGCGGCGGAAGGATCGGGTTTGGGAGCGTCCGGCCCCTTGGGCTCGTCGGGAAGATCCGGCTTCGCCTGCGGTGGCGCTTCCTGACCCAGTCCCGCCAGCACGCTGCGCAGCAATTGCGGCAGAATCGCCACGGTGTCGAGGTCTCGCGCCTGCCGGCCCAGGCTCGGGCCGCTCTGCCTCAGCATCTCGTCGCGGCTCTGACGCAGCGCGTCGAAGGCCTGCCGCGCCGCGCTATCCACCAGTTCCAACACTTGCTTGCCGGTGGCGACATCCAATGGTCGACCTAATTGGGTCTCGACATAGGACAGGATGAAGGTGCTGACCTCGCGCAGCATGAAGGCATTGCCCAGCTTCATGGTGTCGCCGCCGCAATGCTCATTGGCCAATACCGCCAGCTTGTGTTCCAGTTCGCTGCGCAGCTTGTATTGCTGCTTGCAGCTATCAAGCCATGGGCCGAAGGCGGATTCGACGCCCAGGCCGTCTTTCAGGATTCGGGCGGTGTATTGCCGCGCCAGATCGTCCAGGGACTTAGCGTCCTGCGGACTTAGGTCCGGCTGTTGCTTAAGCTTCGCGTAAACCTTGGCGAACTCCTCGATTTCCCCTTTGGCGTGGACATTGGGCGAAGCCCGATAGAGCTGGTACAGCGCCTTGGCTTGCGGCGATGCGGAGAACAAGGACGCCACGCTGTCTCGGGTGTGCTGGGCCTTGAAGCTGGCCGGATCGCTCACCGAGTGGCGGCGCGCCGGCGTGGCGGCGCTGCTGCGCCCGCCGCTGTAACTCTCCGAGAGCGGGGTGGCCGGCCGCCGCAACGCGTCCGCCGGCACGGACAGCGAGCGCGTCAGTCGAGGAGATGATGCTCCAGTAATGGTCATGGTGTGGTTCTCCTTAGCCTTATAGAGCGGCTAACAGAAGTCGGTTTTACGGCTGAGGCAAGGCGCGCCGACGGTAGCCGTCGTACGGCAAATCGGCGCGCGGCATCGCGGGAGTTTTGTCTGCCGCTCTTAGCCTTGCAAGAACGATTTGGCGGTTTCCGTGCAGCTGCTGATGGTGCTGCTGAGCACCTTAACCAGATTGTCGAACAGCGAGTTGGCGTTGCTGTATTTCTGGGTCAGCGTTTGCAAGGTATTCTTCAGGCTTTCCTCCTGCGCCTTGAAGCCGGACTGCCAGGCCTGGAATTTGGCGTTGTCCATTTCAACTTTAGTGTCAGGAAAGAGCTCAACTAACGGATTCAACCCTTTCAAAGCGTCCATCATTTTCTGCACCGGACCGGTGTCGATGACGACAACGTAGCCGTCGCCTTTTTTTTGCACACAGCTTTCCGGCAGACCCAGCTCCTTGGCCCATTTTTTCGCCTCGGCCTCGGTCGTGGTGCCGCTGGTGGGGAATAACACCGTGTTCTGGTATTTCTCCTTCAATGCCTTCAGCGCTGCATACAGCTTGCCCGCACTCAGGGTGACTTTGTCGCCCTTGTCGTTGGATGAGATCCAACCGGCCATCTGGGACAGGATGTCGCTGAACTCTTGGTAGAACTCGATGTATTTGCCCACCACGTTCTCATATACGCCCAAGTAGCCGTCCTTGATGTTGCCGATGGACTCGCTGATCATTTCCCACAGTTCGCGGTCGGAGATCATGTCCTTGGCCGCGCCCGGCGCCGGGGCCGACATCCGCGCGGCAAACTCCTGCGCCGCGGGCGGTGCGTCGGCGAACACGTCGGCGATATCCGCTTGCAGCTTCGACTTTTGCTCGATGGACATCACATAGCCGCTATCTCCCACGCTCTTCAGCGCGCCAACGAACTGTTGGGTTGCCAAGGTCTGCATGTCGCGGGCCTCGTCCAAGGCCCGCGTCAGCGCGCCGCGCTGGAATGCCACGCGCTCGGCCGGCGGCTGTTCGCCGCCGGCAATCGCCGCCTGCCAGCGCTGATCCGCCAGCTTGCTTTCATACGCGGTCTGCCCTTCGACGGTGCGGCGGGCAGCCTCATTCGCCTGGCGCAACGCGTCGGCCTTGTTCTGAGCGGTATTGAGCGCGGACAGCTCCGGTCCCTGCGATGCGGCGGCGCGGGTTTCGACGGCAACGCCGGCGACATCGGAGCGCGGCGCGGCGGCCGGGGTTTCAGCAAGCTGTGGCCGCGTCAGCGGCGTGGAAAGAGTGGTTTGAATGCCGTTCATGGGGGTTCCCCTGCATGGCCAGCGCCGAGGCAGGCGCCCAGGCGCTGGCGGGATGAATGGTATGGAAGGCCGGCCCGACCAGGATGGCCGGGCCGGCGGACGGAGCCTTAGATGGTCCCGTCCGGTTCCGGGCTAGCAAATCAGGCGCGAATGTTGCCGGCCACCGCCCCCATGGCCGCGTTCTTGGATTGGCTGATGCTGTCCAAGGTGCGCAGCAGCTCCTGGATGACGCTGTCGGATTTGCGGCTGCTCTCGCGGGTTTCCTCGGAGGCCGTATTGGCCACGCGGCTGGAAGCCTGGCTGATCTGCTGCTCGGACTGCTCCAGCGTGGCGGCGTAGCGGCCGGAACCGCCTGCGATATTGCTGACCGGGGACGAGAAGTCCATGATGGCCCGCCCGGTAGTCTGCTTGGCCGCGGCCTTGTTCTTGTTAACGTCCATGGCCAGTTGTTCCGCCTGGATCTTCCCTCTCAGCTTATCACCTGTGCTGGCCAGTTCCGCTTCATGCTCCTGGGACAAACGCTGGTTGCTGGGCTGCAAGCTGATCTTGTCGCCAGCCATGCCGTCCGCCACGCTGCCGGCGGCATTGGACTGCATGTTCAACTCGCCCGCGCCCGGCTTGGCCGCGCCCGGCTGCTGCGGTTTCAGGCCCACCTGCTTCAGGCTGTCGGCGTCGGTGCCCAGCTTGATAGTGTTTTGGCTGCGCAAGGTAGTATCGATCTTACGAGCCTCGTCGCTCAGCTTGGCCAGCTTGGGCGCGTTGTTCTTCAGCGCGCCGCGCTCAGTGTTCAAACCGCTCAGGCTCTTCTTGGCGCCCACGCCGGTAATGGCCATCTGGCCCACGCCCTGGACAACACTGCTGGACAGATTGGCCACGCCCTCGCGCACCATGGAGGCGGCAGTGGCCTTGGTGGCATCGAAACCCACCAGCGACAGCTTGCTGCTCAAGGTGTTGTCGGCGGTGCGCAGCGCCGACATCAGCACAATGGCGGCCACCATCAAGGCCGCGCCGTTGGGCGCCATGCCGCTGATGTCGAAGGGCTTGCCCTGTTCAGCCTGCTCCTTGACCTTGTCGTCCACCAGCTTGCTGACGCCGGACTCCACCTTCTGATACACCGCGCCCAGGTCCTGAACAAAAGCCGGGTCCTGGGCTTTTTCGCTCAAATAGCTCTTCAGCGCGTCGGTCACTTGCTTGCTCACCTCGGCGGACGGCGGGCGCAGTTGCGGGCCGCTCATCACTTCGGCCAGCGCCTTGCCGTCGCGGCCGGCGCTGTTCAGGATGGGCAGGATGTCCTTGATGTCCACCAAGGACTTGGCGACGGAGGATTTTTCAGCCGCGCCGGATTCAAGCGCCGCCGGAAACGGATTGTGGGTGGAAATACTGCCGATAATAGTTGCCATAATATTCTCTCCTAACTCAAGCGTGACTCTGACGCAGCACGAAACGGCCGGCTTCCGCGTTCTGCTGCAACGCGGAAGACATCATCGTGGTCAGGTCCTGGGTGACTTTCTGGGTGCTGGCGAAGACTTCCACCGCCTGCTTCAGCCATTGTTCGATCTGCTCCATCGCGGCGCGCGCCAGGGTGAAATCGGCCAACATGTCGCTGGCGTTCTTCATGAACACGCCCTGCGCCACGTTGCCGCCGGCCTGGGTGGCGGCTTGCGCCACTTCCCCGCCCACCACCACGCGGTTGAGGGTGTTGGCCATCAGTTGCTTGGCCGCGGCGTCCTTGGGCAGGCCCAGGCTGTTGGCCAGGCGCTGGAAGCCCTGGGTCAACACCTTGCTGCCGTTCTTGGCCATTTCCTTGAGCAGGGTGGGCACCATCTTTCGCATCGAATCGCCCATCATCTTGCTCAGAGCGCCGCCCAGCTTGCTAGCGACGCCCTTGCCCACCATGGAGATCGCCACCACCGCAAAGACCATGGCAACCGCGGCGTAAATCATGCCGGCGATGGAGCCGATGGTATCCGCAAGGCTTTTATCCACGCCGAATGCCTTTAGCGTTTCACTGACGATCTTGCCCACCAGGTCCATTAGCGGTTTCAACATCGCCATGACGGCGTCCATGATCGGCTTCATGGCCTTTTCCATGAAGGATTCGCCGGTAGTGGCCTTGACCACCTCGTCCGCCACCATCAGCGCGAGGCCCACCGCGGCCAGCGCCAGGCTGGCGCCGCCGGTAAATACTGCGGCCACGACGCTGACCACCGTCAGCACCGCGCCTAGAATCTTGCCAATGCACCCCATGGTGCGATTGAGTTCTTCCGCCTTGCGCACTTCTTCCTGGTACTCGGCGGATTTCTTGTCCATTTCCTTCTGGCGGCCTTCCTGCATGGCCTGGAACAATGCCAGATCGTTTTTCAGGCTTTCTTCGCTGTTCTTGCCCACCATCTCGACGAACATCGCCATCAGCATGGTCAGTTTGGCCACGCCGGTCAGGTGGTCTTCCGCGCCTTGCTGCACCGCGCCGCCCTTGGTATTGAGCCCCTGAGCCTGGGTCAACAGCGAGTCGGCCTTGGCGGTCTTGTCCTTGGCCAGATTGTGCGCGTCGGTAGCGGCCTGTTCCGCCTTGTCGGCCTTGAGCTTGGCGGCCTGCGCCTCGTTGGCGGCTTGATCACGCGCCGCCAGAGCCTGCTGATAGCCGGCGTCTTCCGGCGTCAAGCCATCCAGCTTGGCCTGGGCCTGGGCCAGTTTCTGCTTGGCCGCTTCCAACGTTTCTTTGGCCGTTTTCAAATCGCCCAGCGCCGTCTGGTAGGCTTCGGTGGCTTGTTCCGCCTCGCCTATCGCCTGCTGCAACTCATCCGACAGCTTCTGGCCCATCGCCGCTTGCGCGTCCATCATTGCGCGCCAGGTGGCGATACGGCTTTCCAGCTGCGATAGCGAAACGTTGCCCAGCAAGGACATCAACTGTCCCAGCAGCAGCGTCAGCTTGCCCGCGCCGTCCAGCTCTTCCTTGGCCTTGGCCGTGGGCTGGGTCAGCGGCGGCGTGTTCAAGTCGCTGCGCGGCTTGGCGGCGCCTGCGTCGTCGCTGACGCGCATCGTGAACAGCGCTTGCGCAGACTTCTGCGCGGCGTCGACGAATTTCTCGCTCGCCTGGGTGTTGCCCGAAAGCGCTTTCGCCAGCTCGGCACTGCCAAGATTGAAGCTTTGACCGATAGTGTTACCGCTCATGCTTGCTCCTTTTCCTGCTGACGGGATTGCTCGGCCTCCGTCTCCTGCAAACTGTCCAGATACACTTGGGCCTTGGCGCGCAGCGACTCGTCGTCGCTCTGCTCGCACACCAGCTCGAAACACTGCCTGGCCTTGGCCGCCTTGCGCATGAACAACTGGCACTGTCCGGTGAAGAACACCGGCCGGTAGTCGTTCTTGCTCAGGGCGAAAGCCACCGCGTACAGATCGGCGGCCTTCTGGAACTGTTTCTTGAGCTGGCACACTGCGGCCAGCCCCATAATGTAGTCGGGGTTGTAGAAGTCGTAGATGCATAGGAAGCGGAAGAAGGTTTCCGCTTCGTCGAGCCTTCCCTTGTTGTAAAAATCGTAAGCGTGGGCGTACAGACCTTCCATCATGTCCGGCGGAATGCCGTGCACGTCTTTCAGGGTGGCGCCTGCGCTTACCGCTTCCCAGACCATCTCTGCCAGGCGGTCGTCGCTGACACTGTCTTCAGGGTTCATCAAACATCTCCTAGTCGCTGTCACCAACCCGGCAGAGCTGGCTAGAGACGACGGTTGTCTTGGGTGTGAAATGACCGTCGTCGCTGTCATTTAACAGCGACCGACGGGGGGAAACATTCAGGAATCGCTCATGACGGGGGCGCATCGGATATCCGGGCTTGTTCAATACGGTCCTGCCGGCTTTGGGACCGCAGCGGCCAGGGAAGAGGCTGGCTTAGCCAGGCGAGGGCCTGCTCACGGTCCCGCGTGTTTTGAGGACGTGAATGCGCTCAGCCCTCCTGACCATCCCGCTTATCCACAGAAGCGGGCGTGCCGGCGGATTTATCCACAACAGAGCCGGCGGCGCTCGCGCCCTTCCCCTGCTCCGCCTGCGGCGGCGGCTCCGGTGCTGGCTCAGACGCCTCCGCTCCGGCGTTTTCCACCTGCTCCAGCCACATCAGCAAGCGCAGCACTTCCTCCACCTCGTCCAGGCTGACCAGGGAATAGCGGCGATGGCTGGCGAAAATGCGCCGCGCCAGCGGAATGTCGCGCACCACCGGCACGCCCACCTTCTCCGCGTAGGCCCGCACCGCCAGCGCGCGCTGATTGGTCTCCATCACCGAGATGAAGGGAATGGGCAGCAGCTCCGGCTTGAAATAGATGCCGACGGCGATATGGGTGGGGTTGGCCACGATCAAGCGCGAGTTTTCGATGTCGGACTTCACCTGCTCGGACAGGATTTCCATATGCGCCTCGCGGCGGCGAGACTTGATCTCCGGATTGCCCTCCTGCTCCTTCATCTCGCGCTTGACCTCCTGCTTGTCCATCTTCATGTCTTTCATGAACAGGAAGTACTCGGCGATCGCATCCAGCACCAGCACCGCGACGATGCAGCCCAGGCAGGTCAGCACCAGCGCCAGCAGCAGTTCGCGCCAGATCGCCGCCATGCCCATCGGGTCGCCGTTGAGCTGGGCGAACAGCAGCGCCTTGTGCTTGTGCCACAGCACCAGCACCGCCACCACGAAACTGGTCAAGTACAGCAGCGCCTTCACCGCCTCCTTCACCGTGCGCAGGCTGAACAGCTTCTTGAAGCCGTTGACCGGATTCAAGGCTTCCAGATTGAGCTTCAAGGCCTCGCTGGCCAGCACGAAGCCGCTTTGCAGCAGGGACGGCAAGGCGGAGGCGACGATGCACAGCAGGAAGATGGGCAGCAGCAGCTTGATGCCCAGCCAGACCACCGCCTGGGCGTAGCCCTGCATATCCTGCTGGAAGCCGCCGGCGATCACCTGGCGGAAAGCGCCCATCAATTCCACCAGCGAGCCGAAGGACACCAGATAGGCGACGCCGCACAGGGTCAGGCAGGCCACCACCAGGTCGCGGCTCTTGAAGGACTGGCCTTTCTTGGCCGCGTCCTGCAGGCGTTTGCGCGTCGGTTGTTCAGTCTTGTTCGACATCTCAAGGCACCGGCGCGCTCAACCAGCCGGGCAATGCCTGCGGCGGGAAGGCCAGCCGCATCACCGTGTCGGGCAATACCGGGCCGAAATACATCAACATGATCAGCAGCGCCGCCGCGCTCTTCACCGTCAGCGACACCGCGAAGGCGTTCATCTGCGGCGCGAAGCGCGACAGCAGGCCCAGCACCACCTCGGACAGCAGCAAGGCCGCCACCACCGGGCTGGCCAGCACCACCGCCTTGCTGATCACCTGATTGAGCAGGCTCAGCGTCGGCTGCAGCGCCGGCGTGCAAACGCCAAGCGGGTCGCACAGCTGATAGCTCTGACGGAACAAGTCCAGCATCAGGCTCATGCCGCCGCCTTGCAGATAAACCGCGGCGGCGAACAGATTGAACATATTGGCCAATTCCGAAGTGTCCACCCCGTTGGCCGGGTCTATGCTGCTGCTCAAGGTGGCGCCGCGCTGGTTGTCTATGATGCTGCCCAGTGCGTGGAACACCCAGAACGGCCAGGCCAGCAGGCAGCCCAGCAGCAGGCCCACCGCGGCCTCGCGCGCGATCATCGCGAGGAAGGGCAGCGCCTGAAAGGCCGGCAGCGCCTCCACCGGATGCGGCCACAGCCCCAGCGCCACCAGCATGGTGGCCGAGGTGCGCACCACGCCGCTGAGCACATTGCTGTTCAGGAAAGGCAGGATGAAAAACACCGGCGCCACGCGGGCGAAACCGAGCGCGGCCGAGGCCACCCAGCCGTGGATTTCGAAGAACAGGCCAAACTGCATCCGCCTCAGCCCCTGGCCAGCGCCATGCGCATCACCTCCCGGCCAAAGCCGAGCAGGGTTTCGCCGTACCAGCCGGACAGCAGGAACAGACACAGGCTGACGCCGAACAACTTGATGCCGAAGGGCAGCGTCTGTTCCTGCAACTGGGTCACGGTCTGGAACAGGCCCACCAGCAGGCCGATGGCGGTGGCGACGATGATGGGCCAGGCCGACATCAGCAGCACCAGGTACAGCGCCTTGTTGCCGGCGAACACCAGATCATTCATAGCAAAACTCCAAAATTGAGGCGGGCGGCATGGACAGCGCGGCACTCCGCCCGCGCCATTAAAGCCATTCAGCTCTCCAAGACTCGGGAAGCAAAACCGAGCGCAGCGGCCAAGGCAAGGCGCGCCGACGCAGACAGTGCATCTAGCACGGCAAGGAGGCGCAACGCAGCATTGGCGGTTTTGCCGCCCATTACGTCGCCAGGTCCAGGTACTGCAACACCAAGCCCTTCGACAACAAAGTCCAGCCATCCAGCGCCACGAACAGCACCAACTTGATCGGCACCGAAATCGTCACCGGGCTCATCATCATCATCCCCAGCGCCAGCAAGATGCTGGAGATCACCAAATCCACCACCACGAAGGGCAGGTAGAGATAAAAGCCGATCTTGAACGCGCTCTTGATCTCGCTGAGCGCGTAGGCCGGCAGCAAGGCGAAAATGGACGGCTGTTCGTCCTCGGCCGCATTGCCGGTTTCGCGTTCGGTGCGCTGTGCCTGGGCTTTTTCAAAGAAGCTCACCAGTTCCGGATCGGAATACTTCTGCAAATAGCCGCGATAGCCGTCCAGGCCGTTCTCGACGAAGTTGCTCACCGACTCCACGCTGTTGAAGCTGACCTGCTCTTCCTGGTAATGGCTGTAGGCCTGCTGCGCGATCGGCAGCATCACGAACATCGACAGCATCAGCGCGATGCCGTTGAGCGTCATATTGGACGGCACCTGCTGCAAACCCAATGCGTTGCGCACCATCACAAACACGATGGAGAACTTGATGAAGCAAGTGCCGGAAGCGATCAGAAAAGGCAGCAGCGTGGCGAAAGCCAGCAGCGCGATCAGCGAAATATCATTCGACATCGGCGGCTCCGCCCAGCCACTCCGTCACTTCCACCCCCAGATGACCGGCCAGCTGCACCAGCTCCCCGCGTCCCAGCAGCGCGCCGTTGGCGCGCACTTCCACCCGCCGCTCAACATCGGCCGGCAGGTTCAACAGCCGGCCACGACACAAGTCCTGCAACTCCGTCAGCGTCACCCGTCCGCGATGCAGCACGAACTCCAGTTCCACCGGCAGCTGCCCCATGTCTTGCGCCGGCGCTTCCTGCTCCGTCGCCTGTTGCGATTCATCCCACTCCATGACGATTCCTTCCTCGTACGATTGATAAGTGCCCAGCGCGCGGTCGTGGCAGCGCACCGCCGCCGTCGGCTCGCGGATCAGCAGCACGTCTCCGCGCGCCACTCCTCGCAGCAGACCCAGGCTGAGGCGGCTGTCGCCGATGACGAAGCGCAGCGGCCAACTCAGCAACGGCGCCGGGTCCAGCGCGTCTCCCGCCTCGAATTCCGGCGCGCGCTCCAGCCACAGCGGCCCCTCCGTGCACATCACCCGCAGCAGCGCTTGACGCGGCAAAGCGTCGCCCGGCCCCGCTTCGCCCAGGCTCAAGCGCTGATAGGCCAGCTCCGGCATCGGCGGCGTCAACGGCCGTTCCGCCGCCGCCAGCCATTGCGCCGCCTGCGCCTCCACGCCGGCGGACAGCGCCAACCGCGCCAGTTCCGGCGCGGCGCTCTCCAACCAGGCGCGCGGTTGCAGCCAGCCCCGCCAGCGCTGTTCCGCGTCGGCCACCGACAACCACAGGCCGTCGCGCGGCGGCGTTTCCAGCGTCGCGTCCCAACCCTGGCGCCGCCAAGCCGCGGCGGCGCGCTGCAAAGCGCGCTCTCGCGCGTCGATTTGTCTGAGCGCCAGCATCAGGCGTCCTCCTCCTCATCCCGCTGCGGCTGCTGCCGGCCCTGCTCGCGGCCGTCGTCGCGGGCCATCTGCCATTGCTGCGGGTTGCCGGACTGCCATTGCTCGCCCAAACGCTGTTGCACCAGGCTGTCCGACGGCTGCAGGCTGAGCACGCCGCCGGGCTGGCTTTGCACGTTCACCGTGTGCTCGCCGCCCCAGCGCTGGAAGCGGTAGGTCAGGCCCGGCTGGGCCGGTTCCGGCGCGCTGGTCGCGGACAAAGTCGTTTGGGCCTGAGCCTGGGCCGGGTCCTGGCGCGGCCGCGCCGGCGGCGCGGTGTCGCGCGGCGGCGTCGCCGGCGCGGACGCTTGGGCCTGCTGCGGCGCAACCGCCGCTGCGGCGGCCGGCGCGGTCTCGTTCTTGCGCGCCTCGCCGCCTTCGCGCGCGACGGCCGGCGTCGACGCGGAAGCCGGCGCGGCGGTGTCCACTTTCGCCCTTCCATGCGGTGTCGATGTGGCAAGCGGCATCGCGATAGACGCTTCGGCGCTCGCGGCGGCCCCTGGAAGCGCAGTCTCGCCCTTGCCCGGCGTGTGCTCGGCTTTGTGCTGCGCGGCAGACATCGACGATACCGGCTTGAGCCTGGCCTCGGCCGCCGGCGCCAGGCTGGCCGCGTGCTTAGCCGCCAGCGCGGCTGCGGCGGCATGCAGACCCTGCGGTCCGACGACGGTCTTGCCGCGTGCGGCGGCTGCCGAACGTTCTCCGTCGCCCAAAGGCGTCTGCCCCCGCTTGCCCGGCGCCGACAAAGCGGCTTCCGCCGCATGGCGGCCGCCGGCGTTCAACCGCGCCGCGTTCCAGTGCGGCGGCAGCGGCGGCTGCCACAGCGCTCCTGCCGGCAGACGGAAGCGGTCTTGCTCGCGTTCGCCGGCCACGTCCTCGCCGTCGCGGTCCGGATCGGCGGCGTCTCTCCGCTGTCTTTGGGCTTCGCGGGCAAAGGCCTCGGCGGCGCCGTCCGCGTCGGCCGCGGTTGCCGGCCGGGTATCCGCGCTCGGCGCGGGAATGGGCGTCATCGCTTCCATATCGTCCTCTCTTCCTGCTCGGCCTCGTCCAGCCGCAAACGCCGCATGCGTTCCTGACGGCGCTGCAACTTGGCCCAGCGTTGATACTTGTCTTCCTTGCGCAGCCATTGCCGGCGCAAGACCTGTTGTTCCTCGCGCCGGCCGGCCAGGCCTTGGCGCTGTTCTTCCAGCTGTCCGCTTTGCAGGTCCAGGTTTTGCAACTGGCGTCGCAGCACCGCCTGCTTGCGCTGCAGCGCGAACAGCTGGCCGCGGCTCATCGCCCCGGCCGGCCGTTGCGCCAGCAGCAATTGGCGCAGGCCCTGGCCCTGCGAGGCCAAGGCCTCTTGCTCCGCCGCCAGCGCGCCGTCCTGGCGCGCCAACTGAGCCAGCTCGGCCTCGCAACGCGATTGCGCCGCCTGACAACGGCGCAGCAGCGCGCCCAGCTTAGGCAACAAGCTCATGCAAGCTGCGCAGGGTGTCGGCGAACCCCGCGCCCTCGTCCACCGGCTGGCGCAGCCAGCGGCGCAGCGCGTCGCGCGCGTTCATCGCGCGGTCGTTGTCCGCGTTCTCGCCCGGGCGGTATTCGCCCAGGTCGATAAAGACTTGCAGCTCCTCCAGCCGCGCCATCAAGGCGCGCAGCGCCGAGGCCGCCTGTAGATGGCCGCCGTCGCACACCTGGCCGGCCACGCGGCTGGCGCTCTTGAGCACATCGATGGCCGGGTAATGGCCCTGGCCGGCCAGCTTGCGGCTCAAATAGATGTGGCCGTCCAGAATGGAGCGGATCTCGTCCGCCATCGGGTCCGGCTCGTCGTCGCTTTCCAGCAGCACGGTGTAGAAGGCGGTAATGCTGCCGCCGCGGGTGGCGCCGGGGCGCTCCAGCAGCCGCGGCAGGCTGTCGAACACCGAGGCAGGGTAGCCGCGACGCGCCGGCGGTTCTCCGGCGGCCAGCGCCACGTCGCGCAGCGCGCGGGCGTAGCGGGTCATGGAGTCGACGAAGAGCACCACTTTCTTGCCCTGATCGCGGAAGTATTCGGCCACCGTGGTGGCCAGCAGCGCCGCGTTGCAGCGGTCCACCGAGGAGAAGTCCGAGGTGGCGAACACCAGCGCGCAGCGCTCGCGCTTAGGCGAGGCGCGCAGCGATTCGGCGAACTCGGTCACTTCGCGGCCGCGCTCGCCGATCAGGCCGATGACGAAGACGTCGGCGTCGCTCTGCTCGATCAGCATGTGCATCAACATGGTCTTGCCGCAGCCGGCGGAGGCGAAGATGCCGACGCGCTGACCCACGCCGCAGGTCAGCAGGCCGTCGATGGCGCGCACCCCGGTAGCCAGCGGCTCGCGTATGCCCACGCGCCGAGAGTACGGCGGCGGGTCGGCATCGATGCCGCGCTCCTCGCCGCCCACGCCGGCCTCGGGCGCGAAGCGCTCGACGATGCGGCCGGTGGGGTCCAGCACCGCGCCCAGCGCCGACTCGCCGATCCAGGCGGCCAAGGCGCGGCCGGTGGGCTGCAACACTGCCTCGCGCGACAGGCCGCGCGCGTTGCCGATCAGGCTGAGCACCGCGCGCGGGCCTTGAAAGCCCACCACCTGGGCGCGGGCCACCACGTCGCGGTCTTGCCAGCTGCGGCGGATGTCGCACAGCTCGCCTATCGCCACCTCGGGCAGCGCGGCTTCCAGAATGGGGCCGGACAGGCGTTGCGGATACGCCAGCCGGCGCAGCAGGCGCGGCGCTTTCATCGCAGCAGCGACTCGCTGAAGCGCTCCAGCGCGTCGAAGAAGCCGTTCAGCGCCTCGGAGAAGCGCTTGCCGTCGGCCAGATAATCCGGGTGCGCCATCGCCTTCAGTTCCAGATAGCCCTCATTGGCGGCCAGTTGCAGTTGGCCGCCGCGGGCGAAATGGCAGCCCTGCATCAGGTCCTGCAAGAGCTGGGCGGCGCGCTGGGCCAGCACCGCCTCGTTGTGCTCGCCCAACCGCGACCACAACCACACCTCGCCATCCTGAGCGCTGACGTGAATGCTGGGCAGATCGTGCAAGTCCAGCGCGATGGTGGAATGGCTGTCCAGTTCGCCCAGCAGGGCGGGATCGCAGCCGCTTTCTTCCAAGGCGGAGCGGACCAATTGGGCGATATCCATGGCGAACATAGGCGGAATCCTTTTTTAAATGGTTTTGATCACGTTCACCGACACGCTGTCGGCGATTTCGCCGAAGGACACCACTTCCAAGTCGCGGAAGCGGGTTTCGACCAGTTTCTTGATAAAGCGCCGCACGTCCACCGAGGCCAGCAGCACCAGATCCTTGTGCGCGATGCCCATGCCGTCCAGGCCGAGCGCGAACAAGTCCATCAGTTCGTCCGAAGCCGCCGGCTCCAGGTTGAGGAAGGCGCCGGCCGAGGTCTGGCGTATGCCCTTGCGCACCATGTCCTCCACCTCGGCGGACATCATCACCGCGCGCAGTTCGCCGCCGCTGGCGAACTTGTGGCAGATGTAGCGCGCCAGCGCGCCGCGCACGTGCTCCACCAGATTGATCACGTCCTTCTCGCGCGGCGCCCACAGCGCCAGCGCTTCCATGATCAGCTTCATATTGCGTACCGAGATGCGTTCGGCCAGCAGACGCTGCAGCACTTCGGCGATGCGCTGTACCGTGGCGTGGCGCAGCACTTCCTTGAGCAGGTCCGGGTATTTGGCTTCCAGTTGGTCCAGCATGTGCTTGGTTTCCTGGACGCCGAAGTATTCGTTGACGTGGCGCGCCAGCAGC
Source organism: Chromobacterium sp. IRSSSOUMB001 (assembly GCF_023507765.1). NCBI lineage: Bacteria > Pseudomonadati > Pseudomonadota > Betaproteobacteria > Neisseriales > Chromobacteriaceae > Chromobacterium > Chromobacterium sp. IRSSSOUMB001. Next base: position 88,313 of record NZ_JALCYU010000009.1, on the reverse strand, counting down.
GCGGCCAGGCATAGGTAGAGTTCGTCCAGCGCCGGGCGCAGCTGGTAACCCAGCTTGGTCAGCTTGTCGCCGTCGGCCGGACGCACCCAGGCGCACTGGCTGGCGCCCTGGGTGCTGAACACCGGCCGCACCCCAAGCGCGGCGGCCTCGTCCGAGTAATTGACCACGCGCACCAGATCGAAATGCAGCTCGAACTCGTCGGCGCGGATTTCGTTGATCAGCACCGCCACCCGGTTGTCCGGCAGGCCTTCACCGTCGCGCAGCAGCATATCCGGCAGCCGCACGCCGTAGTCGATGAAAAACTGACTGCGCAGCCGCTCGGCCAGCTGAGCCTGTTCCAGCGCGGCGCGGCGCGCCTTGGGCACCAGCAGGATGAGCGGCACGGTCTCCGCCGCCACTTTGTCCAGGTTGCCTATCAGGCCCAGGGTGCTGTCCTTGCCGCCCGCCGGCGTTGCGCCGGCGGCCGCGCTCGCGGGAGTCTGGGCCGCGCCCGACGGGCCTTTGCGTGCCATGCGGCGCTTGTAATAGAACAGGCCGCCCAAGGCCGCGGCCAGGATCAGGAACACAATCAGCGGGAAGCCGGGCAGCATGCCCACCGCCAATGCCAGCACCGCGGTCACCACCAGCACGAACGGGTTGCCCAGCAACTGGCTCATGATGTTGCGGCCCATATTGTCGCTGTCGCCGTTGACGCGAGTGACGATGAAGCCGGCGCTGATGGCGATCAGCAGCGCGGGAATCTGCGCCACTAGGCCATCGCCGATGGTGAGCATGGTGTAGGTGGACAGCGCGGTGGACAGGTCCATGCCGTGCTGGGTCATGCCCACGGCGATGCCGCCGATGAAGTTGACGAAGATGATGATGATGCCGGCGATGGCGTCGCCCTTGATGAACTTCATCGCGCCGTCGAAGGAGCCGTAAAGCTGGCTTTCGCGTTCCAGCACGCTGCGGCGTTCGCGCGCGCCGTCGGCGTCCACGATGCCGGCCTTGAGGTCGGCGTCGATGCTCATCTGTTTGCCGGGCATGCCGTCCAGAGAGAAGCGCGCCGCCACCTCGGCCACCCGTTCCGAACCCTTGGTGATCACGATGAACTGCACCACGGTGACGATGGAAAACACCACGAAGCCCACCGCCAGGCTGTCGCCGATGACGAACTGGCCAAAGGTGTTGATGATCTCGCCCGCGTCTGCCTCGATCAGGATCAGGCGGCTGGTGCTGATGGACAGCGCCAGCCGGAACAGCGTGGTGATCAGCAGCACCGAGGGAAAGGTGGAAAAACTGAGGATGCGGTCGATGTAGAACGAGCCCATGAACACCAGCACGGCGATCACGATGTTGAGGCCGATCAGGAAGTCCACCAAATAGGTGGGCAAGGGGATGATCAGCATCGCGATGATCATCACCATCAACAGCAGGATCAGCAATTCCGGCCGCGAGCGCGCGCCGTTGAGCAGGGAGTTAAACACCGTTAGTCATCCAAGCGATTCGATATTGACGACGGGCCGCGGCCCGCCGGAAAAAACAGCCAGGCAAAACGGGACGCGTCCCCCCGCCTTGCCTGGCGGCTCTCGTTTACTCCGCGCCTCCGCCCTCGGCCTCGCGCCGGCGCTCGGCCAACTCGTGGCGGTAAGCGATGGCGGCCAAACGGCGGAATTCCTCCTGCAAGGCGTCCAGCCAGCGTTCGTCGACGAACAACTGCGGCGGCAGCGCCTTGCAGGCCTGGTACAGCGCCTGCAGCAAGGTGGAATGCTCGCTGTGGCGGCTGAGCAAGGCGGTGTCGCCCACCGTCTCCGCCAGCAAGCCGTCCAGTTGCTGCGGCTGTTGCAGCAGCGACAGCAGAAACAACAACCAATCCGCCTCGCTGGGGTTGAAGGCGCACACCTGCGGATTGCTCAACATGCGGCCGACGAAGAGCGCGTCGGCCGAACGCAGCAGCTTGAGCTGGCTCAGCCGGCCCAGGAGATTGCCGAACTCCAGCCGCGAACAGCTGGCGTCCAGCGAATCGATGTCGGCCAGCAACGCGCCTTCGATGAAGTCCAACACCACCGCTCTGCGCTGGTAGCCGTAGCTGCCCACCCAATCAGCGTAAATCTCCGCTTCCGCCGCCTCGCTCTCCAGAAACTGGCGGTAGCTGGCGCGCAGCAGGCCGGGGCTCAGCGACAGCGCCTTGCCGAACAGCCTCGCCTTCAGCGCGCAATTGATGCCGGCCTTCAAAGGCTTGGCCTCGGCCTGGTCCTCCACCTGCTTGAGCAGGGCCTGAAGGCGCTTGCGCACCACCTCGTCCAGCTGACGGCGGCGCAGCAGTTCGCGCAGCACCAGCACCAGATCGCTGTCGTCCGGGAACAAGGACCGCGCTTGGCGCAGCAACTCCTCGGCGCTGACCCCGTGGGACTTGGCCACGTTCACGATCTGCTGCGCCTTGGGCTGGGCCTCCTCGTCCAGCACCCGTTCGAAGCTGTCGGCCAGATGGCCCAGCTTCTTGTCGTAATCGCGGCGGTTGCGGAACTGGGTCAGCGCCGCCGACATTTCATCGGTGGATTGGACGAAGCGCTGCACCTCGGCCGCCGGGCTGGCGTCCTCCACCTGCTGCGCGTCCGCCTGTCGGGCCTCGCCCTGACGCTGGGCGTCGCGCTGAGCGTCCAGCTTGGCCTGGTGCTTGGGCGAACGGACGCCGAAGACCGGCGGCGGACGGCCGCTAATGTCCACGCGTAGCGCCCTTGGCCGCGCCGTCGGCGCGCTGCTCGCGGTCCAGATAATTGCGCACCCATTGCTGCAACGGGTCGCTGTCGATGCCGCCCTGCTTGGCCACCTCCGCCGACAGATCGCTGGCGTCCGGCGTCAGCGGGTCGTCGATCTCGCGCGGCTGAATCAGGAACACGCGCACGGTATTGCTCTGGTTCTGGCTGCGGTAGCGGAACAGGCCGCCCACCAAGGGCAGGCTGCCCAAGAACGGCACTTTGTTGTTCTGTTCGATATTGGCGTCGCGGGTGTAGCCGCCTATCAGCAGGCTCTTGCCCTGCGGCACGCGCGCCACGGTGCTGATGCGGGTGCGTCCCACCTCGGGCAGGGCGTCCTGCGGGTCCTTGTCGTAATCCGGCGTCTTGGCCTCGCGGCCGTCCTCGATGTTCAGCGACATTTCGATCTGGCCGTCGGCGGAGAAGCGCGGCAACACGCTGACCAGGGTGCCGTAGGTCACGTGTTGCAGGCTGGCATTGCGTTCGCCCACCAGCTTGGCGTAGAAGGTGCGGCTGTTGTCGAAGATAGCCGGCACGTTTTCCTGGGTCAGCACCACCGGGCGCGACACCACATTGGCCTTGTTCTTCTGCGACAGCGCCATCACGGAGGCGATGAAACGGGTGCCGTCCAGGGTGCTGAGGGAGGAGGTCTGGTTCAGCGTCACGCCCAGTTTGTTGCCCACGGTGGCGCTGCCGCTCCAGTTGACCCCCAACTGATCCAGATCGCCCTTGTCCAGGTCTATGATCCACAGCGACAGCTCCACGTGGCGCTTGGCCACGTCCAGCGCCAGCGCCAGGTTCTCGATGAAGCGCACCTGTTCGGCCGTACCCTTGATCAGCAGGCTGTTGGTGTCCGGATAGGCGATCACCTTGATGTCGCCGGCCGCCGCGTCCTGCTTCAGCGCGTCCGGCAGGCTGAGGCCGGCCTGATAGGCCGGCGCCTTGGTCTCTCCGCCGGCGGGAAAGTCCGGCATCGCCGGGATGTCGCTGCTCCGCGCCGGCGGCCGAGCCGGATTGACGCCGGCGGTCTGCAAGGGTTTGTCTTCGCCTTGCAGCAGCTTCTCGATCACCGTGGCCATGCCGGGGATGACGATTTTCTGGTCGCGCAATTCATAGCTGCGGTCGCTGACGAAGGTGTTGTTGAGCCGTACCACGCCAATCTTTTGCCGGCCCAGTTCGATACCGTCGCTCTGCTTATCCATGAAGCCGGCGGCGTTGACCACAAGGTCCACGAAGACCGGCGGCCCGGATACGTAGAAGGTTCCGCTACGGTTGTCGCCGCGTAGCGGATAGCGTTTGTCGTAGAGGCCCGACTTGCGCAGGAAGTCGTTGAAGGCGGAGAGCGACACATTGCGCAGCGACACCACCGCATTGCGGGTTTCACTGGCGTCGTAGACATAGATGGCCTGGCCGTCGTGATACCAGATCAGGCCCAACTGCTGGGTCATCTTATCCAGCAGCGCCTGCGGGTTGGCCAGGTCGAAATCGCCGCTGATCTGCTTGCGCGCCGCCTGCTTGCTGACGATCACCGGCTTTTTCAGCCGCGAGGAAATCGCGTCGAAGAAAGAACGCAGGCCCTCCTTCTTGGCAACGTAACCGGCGGAGTCGGCGGCGCGCGCCGGTTCCGGCGCGGCGGCGGCCGGCACGGACGCGAGCAGCGCCGCGGCCAGCAGCGCGGCGGATAAAAAGCTTCGATTCATTTGGTGGCCAGTTGAATGATGTTGGACAGACCGCGAGGCGAAACGCCGATCAGTCCCTTGATTTCATTGGAAAAATGCGACGACGAGGCGTAGCCGTGCTTGAGCGCCACCTGGGTCAGGTTTTCCCGTCCCTCCGCCACGTCCAGCAGCGAACGGGCCATGCGCCAGTCTCGCAGCTCGGTCTTGGCCGCGTTGCCCAGCGCATGGCGGCACAAGCGGCGGAAGTGGGAGTAAGACACGCCGTAGCGCTCGCCCAGCGCCTGCAACTTGTCGCCGCAGACGGACTGGGCCAGCAGGAAGCGCACCAGCCAATAGCTCTCGCTGCGGCGCAGCAGCGCCAGCAAGGCGGCGAAGGCCGGGGACGGCGTCAACACCTGCAGCAAGAACCAGTACTCGCAGCGCTTGCGGTCCTGCCAGGCCATCAGATCGACCAGCGGCAATTGCGCGCAGCGCGCCTCGCTTGCAGGCGCGTCCGCGTCTCGCGCCTCGTCGGCCTTGGCTTCGTCGACGAAGGCCAGCAGCTTGCTGAACGCCTCCAGCCGGACAGGCTGAAACGGCAACGCGCCGGCAACCACGCTCACTTCCACGCGGTCCAGCAACAGCAAGCCCTGCCAATCCGCCGCCAAGGTCAGCGTTTCCACGCCCTCTTCCCAGCTCAGTTCCAGCCGCGCCTCTTCCCGGCGCGGCGGCAGCAGCCAGACGTCCTGGGCCGGCGCGCAGCGCTTGGCGGCGGCCTCCAAAGTCTCCAGCGGGAGCAACACATCGTTATCGGTCATCGGTCAAACGCCCTGCCGGGCTCGTGCTTGGACCGGGAAAGTGTCCCCCAGCGCCGCGGGCGAATCCTGATGCAAATCTGATGGGAACCCGAGTTTTCGCTCCAGCGCCCGCCAGACATAAAGAACAGGCCCGCCGCTGCGGCGCCCGCGCGACAAAAGCCGCCACGAGCACGCTCACGCCTCCCCCGCGGCTTTAATCAGCGTCGTGATTATCCTTTTCCCCGCCGCGGGCAACTTTCAACTATCGACCACGACCGTCGCTTTTCGCCATCAGTAAGAACGCTGAGCAAAGCTACGCAGCCGTCGGCGCTGCCGCCGCCGTGCTATAGGCAGAGATAGGCCCTGACATGCCAAATGAATTCCTAAAACCAAAAACGCCGCGATGCCCACTGGAGAAAATGCGATGGCTAGGATGAACCTCACCTTGCGCCGGGGAGCGGCGTTGCTATTGCTGTTGAGCCTGGCCGGCTGCCGGGACGATCAGCCCAAACCCGGCACCGTGCAGGACGAGGCCAAACTGGCTCAGCGCACGGTGGAATCCTTCCCTGCCGCCGACGAGGACTACTTCAAGGACATGGACGGCGCGGTGGCCTTGAACCCCGCCGAAGTGAAGGGGCGCAACACCTGGCTGGTGTGGACCGGGGGCAACGACAGGCTGTGGGACAAACTGTCCACCGTCAGCGTCGGCAATCTGGACTTGCTCAAGACCCTGTCCTCCCATCCCAGCCTCAAGTTCAGCCGCGACAACCGCTGGAACTACCTGGGCCTGGTCAACGAGCCCTGTTTCGACAAGGCCGGCGGCCCGGACGACAAGCGCTTCGGCCTGTGGCTGGACCAGCGCCGCGCCGATTGCCCGAAAGACCCGTTCGAGAACGAGCAGAAATATCCGGGCGTGGCCATAGGCGCGCGCGGCAAGAACCTGCCCGCCGGCTCCTTCTACGGCTACGCCACCGGCGTGGTGGGCCTGCGCCTGTTCCCCAACCCCGCCTTCGACGAAGCCGCCGCCAAGAAATGGGACGCCAAGCGCTATTACGAAGACCCGGCGTATTACAACGACAAAGACCTGATCCGCCCCTACCGCGTGGGCATGTCCTGTGCGTTCTGCCACGTCGGCCCCAATCCGGTGAAACCGCCGGCGGACCCGGAACATCCGAAGTGGGAAAACCTCAGCTCCAACGTCGGCGCCCAGTATTTCTGGGTGGACCGCATCTTCTCCTGGCAGGCGGACCCCAGCAGCTTCCCCTTCCAGCTGTTCCACACCTCGCGCCCCGGCGCGCTGGACACCTCGCTGATCTCCACCGACTCCATCAACAACCCGCGCACCATGAACGCGGTGTACGGCCTGGGGCCGCGGCTGGACATCGCCAAACGCTGGGGCAAGGAAACCCTGGCCGGCGGCGGACTCAACAACAAACAGTTCAACGACTTCGTCAAAGACGGCCCGTTGACTCAGTTCTTCCAGCCGCCCAAAACCGTGTGGACGCCGCGAGTGTTGAAGGACGGCTCGGACTCGGTGGGCGCGCTGGGCGCGTTGAACCGCGTCTATCTGAATATCGGCCTGTTCAGCGAAGAATGGCTGCTCCACTTCAACCCCTTGGTGGGCGGCAAGACCATCACCCCGATCCAGATCGCCGACGCGCGCAAGAACTCGGTGTACTGGCAGTCCACCGAACAGCAGACAGTGAACATGGCGCTGTTCTTCCTGAAAAGCACGGACCCGCATAAGCTGAAGGACGCCCCCGGCGGCGAGCAATACCTGAGCCGCGACGCCGCCCAACTCAGCCGCGGCAAAACCGTGTTCGCGGAAAACTGCGCGCGCTGCCACTCCAGCAAGCTGCCGCCCAAGGTGCCGCCGCTGGACCCCACCGCCGGCTGCGCCGGCCCTGGCTACCTGGCCTGCTTCAACAAATACTGGGACTGGACCAAGACCGAGGACTTCAAATCACAAATGCGCCAGATCGTCCAGGCCGACGACTTCCTGAAGGACAACTACCTGTCCACCGAGCTGCGGGTGCCGGTGACCCTGCTGCAGACCAACGCCTGCAGCCCACTGGCCACCAACGCGCTCAAGGGCAATATCTGGGACAACTTCTCGTCCAAAACCTATAAGGACCTGCCCTCGGTCGGCGAAATCACCGTGCACAACCCCTTCACCGGCGCCCCCTCGCAGTACAAGATGCCGGCCGGCGGCCGCGGCTTCACCCGCCCGGCCTCGCTCATCAGCGTCTGGTCCACCGCGCCCTTCCTGCTCAACAACAGCCTGGGCAAATTCAACCCCAGCCCGTCGGTGGCCGCGCGCATGGAGTCCTTCAACGACTCCATCCAGAAACTGCTGTGGCCTGAAAAACGCGAGAAGGACAAGGTGCTGGGCGACAAAGTGCCCGGCCTGATCGACCGCACCACCGCCCGCAGCTATCTGCGCGTGCCCACCGGCTACCTGCCGGACGCGCTGCAGGAACTGCAAGGCCCGCTGCAACGCTATCTGCCCTGGCTGTTCGGCAAGGACGGCGTAGAGCTGGGGCCGATCCCGGCCGGCACCCCGGTCAACCTGATCTCCAATCTGCAGGTGACACTGGACAACCCCTCGCTGGGCGAACGGCTCAAGCACGACAAGAAACTGCTGGAACTGCTGCTGAAGATCAAGCACGACCTCAAGGCCTTGCCGCCGGGCGCCAGCGACGAAGAAGCGCGCAAGGTGTTCGCCAACCTGGCGCAGCCGATGCTGGAACTGAGCACCTGCCCGGACTTCGTGGTCAACCGCGGCCATTACTTCGGCACCGGCTACCAGACCCAGGAGCCCGGCCTCAGCGACAGCGACAAATACGCGCTGATCGAATTCCTGAAAACCTTCTAAAGCGCGCGCCATGGACGAATACGAATACATCGTGGTGGGTTCCGGCGCCGGCGGCGGCACCCTGGCGGCCCGGCTGGCCGAAGCCGGACATCGGGTCTTGCTGCTGGAGGCCGGCGGCGACCCGCGCGCGCTCAAGGGCGGCGACGCCTGGCAGCCCCAGGCCGAACGGCTGCCCGACGATTACGACGTGCCGGTGTTCCACGCGCTGGCCTCGGAAAACGAGGCGATGAAGCTGGACTACTTCGTCCGCCACTACGCCGACGACGCCCAGCAAAAGCGCGACCCCAAATACCGCGCGGAGTGGAACGGCCAAAAAGTGGACGGCGTGCTCTACCCGCGCGCCGGCGCGCTGGGCGGCTGCACCGCCCACAACGCCATGATCACCGTCTACCCGCACAACGCGGACTGGGACGGCATCGCCCAGCTCACCGGCGACGACAGCTGGCGCGCGGACCACATGCGCGGCTACTTCGAGCGGCTGGAAAACTGCCACCACCGCCCGCTCTACCGCTGGCTGGGCCTGCTCGGCGTCAACCCCACCCGCCACGGCTGGCGCGGCTGGCTGCAAACCGAGAAGGCGATCCCGGAATCCGCGCTGGGCGACGCCGGCCTGGTGGACACCCTGCTGGTGTCGGCGGACAAGGCCTTCGACGAAGTGGACGTGCCGCACCGCAGCTGGCGCTGGCTGCTGCAAGGCCAGGCTGATCCCAACGACTGGCGGCTGGTACGCGACAACGCCGTCGGCGTCTGCTACCCGCCGCTGGCCACCCGCAACCATCAGCGCAACGGCAGCCGCGAACGGGTGCTGGACGCGGCGGCGCGCCACCCGGACCGGCTGCGCGTGGAACTGGACGCGCTGGCCACCCGGGTGTTGTTCGACGAGAACCTGCGCGCGGTGGGCGTGGAATACCTGAAAGGCGCCGGCCTCTACCGCGCCAGCGGCCGGGTCAGCAACGCCCCCGGCGAACGCCGCGAGGCGCGCTGCAGCCGCGAAGTGATCCTGGCCGGCGGCGCCTTCAACAGCCCGCAACTACTGATGCTGTCCGGTATCGGCCCGGCAGCCCATTTGCAGGAGCACGGCATCGCGCCGCGGGTGGACCTGCCCGGCGTCGGCCAGAACCTGCAGGACCGCTACGAAGTGGGCGTGGTCAACCGGATGAACTTCAAGCATTGGGAAGTGCTGAAAGGCGCGGAGTTCGCGCCCGGCGACCCGCAGTACAAGCAGTGGGCGGAAGGACGCAAGGGCGTTTACACCACCAACGGCGCGGTGCTGGCGGTGATCCGCCGCTCGGCGCAAGAGCGCCCGCTGCCCGACCTGTTCTGCTTCGCGCTGCTGGGCCTGTTCAAGGGTTATTTCCCCGGCTACTCGCGGCTGTTTCCGGAACACCTGAACTACCTGACCTGGGCCATTCTCAAGGCGCACACCAATAACCGCGCCGGCACGGTGACGCTGCGTTCCGCCGACCCGCGCGACCCGCCGGACATCAACTTCCATTACTTCGAGGAAGGCAGCGCCGGCGGCGATCAGGACCTGGACTCGGTGGTGGAAGGCATCAAGTTCGTGCGCACCCTGACAGCGGACCTGAAAAAGCAGAACCTGATCGCGGAAGAAGAACTGCCCGGCGAGGCGCTGCAAAGCGACGACGAACTGCGTCAGTTCGTCCGCGACAACGCCTGGGGCCACCATGCCTCCTGCAGCTGCGCCATCGGCGCGCGCGAAGCCGGCGGCGTGCTGGACAGCCGCTTCCGCGTCCACGGCGTCAGCGGCCTGCGCGTGGTGGACGCCTCGGTGTTTCCGCGCATCCCCGGCTTCTTCATCGTCTCCGCGGTGTACATGATCGCGGAGAAGGCGGCGGAGGCGATTCTGGAGGATGCCAGGCGTTGAGGGGCCGCTTGGCGTATGGGTCTTGTATCCGCTACGCGGATGATGGGTTTCATTGCCGGGGCTGCCCGGCGGGCAGGAAGGGGAATTTGCTCGGCCAAATTCCCCTTCACCCCAAAGGCCGCCCTGCAAGCCTGGCCTGCGGCTTCCCGTCGGGGCCCGTCAGACCCGAGGCGCGGCTGAACTCGCGATTTGCTAACGTCAAATCGCTCAGACAAAGCAGCCGCTTAAGACCTCGGGTCTGCCACCCAACGGCAGGCTTGAAGGGACCTAGGGCGCATCGGATACGTGATTTCCTCTTGCTTGCCTCGAAATATCCACATCCGCGTGGAAAACAACACCCAAACCCTCGCTCGCGCGGAGGATGCAACTTCCATACCTCAAACATTAAGCCTGTGGAAAGAAGCCGATGAACACCCCCACCCAGCCCTTCTCCCAAGTCCACGCCGACGAACGCGCCGGCCTGGCCGCCGCGCGCGCGAAGGAAGGCGTGGAGCGGCCGGGCGGCGACGACGCGCCGCAAGCCGGCCTCGCCTTCTCCGGCGGCGGCATCCGCAGCGCCACCTTCAACCTGGGCGTGCTGCAAGCGTTGGCCAGCAGCCGCTGGCTGCGCGAATTCGACTACCTGTCCACCGTCTCCGGCGGCGGCTATCTGGGCGGCTGGCTTTCCGCGCTCAAGCGCCGCGCCGGCAACGCCGGCATGGAACAGACGCTGCGCGACCATCAGGGCCGCCAACCGGCCATCCAGTTCCTGCGCGACTACAGCAACTACCTGACCCCCAAGACCGGGCTATTCAGCCTGGACACCCTGTCCGCCGTCATCACCTACTGGCGCAACTTCATCCTCAACCAGATCGTGCTGCAAAGCCTGCTGCTGGCGCTGCTGCTGGGCCCTCATTTCCTGGTGGGCCTGGCGCGCAATCTAGCCGACTGGCCCTATGCGGGCACCGCCGCGCTGGCCGTGGCCGCCGCCTCCGCCGCGCTGTCCGCGCTGCTGGCGCGCGCCACCACCCGCGACGGCAAAACCGCCGCCTCGCCCACTGCCCCGGCCTGCAGCATCGCGCTCTTGCTGCTCTTCTGTTACGCGATGGCGGTGTTCACCCTCCAGCAACTGGAAAACCGCGCCGACTTCTGGCACCAACTGCCGCTGTGGCGGGTGGCCCTGGTCTCCAGCCTGGCTTACGCCGGCTACTGGGCCTTGCTGGCGCGCGGCTTCAGCCAGCTGCGCGGCAACGGCTATCTGCGCAGCGTGCTGTGGGCGCTGCTGGCCGGCCTGGCCGGCGGCGGCAAGCTGTGGCTCTTGCTGCAGGCGCTGGACTACGGCCTGGGCATCCGCGCGCCGCTGGCCCAGGCCTGGTACGTGGTGGCCGGCGCCTTCGCCGTGCTGCCGCCGGTGTTCGCCCTCAGCGCCGCGCTGCACATCGGCCTGGTCAAGCGCAGCTTCTCGGACCTGCAGCGCGAATGGTGGTCCCGGCTGGGCGGCCTGCTGCTGGCGCTGGACCTGGCGCTGGTGCTGCTGTTCCTCGTGGTGGCGCTGTCGCTGCCGCTGCTGGCGGTGGCCGCGGACTGGCTTCGCGCGCTGACGCTGCCGGCCTGGCTGCTGACCACGCTGGCGGCGGTCTGGCAGGGGCAGTCCGCCAAGACCGGCGGCGGACAGCCCGCCGGCTGGCGCGACCTGGTCGCCCGCATCGGGCCCTACGTCTTCGTCGCCGGCCTGCTGATCCTGCTCAGCGCCGGCCTCAGCTGGCTGCTGGCCGCGCTGGAAATCCGCGCCGACGGCTGGCAACTGCGCCAGCAGCTGTGCGGCTTTCAAAGCTGCGGCCTCGGCGACTGGACCACGCTGCATTTCGCAGCCTCGGAGCGGCTAGGCATGGGCGGCGGGCTGTACGCGGCGCTGATCCTGGCCAGCCTGGGGCTGGCGGTGTTCGCCTCCTCGCGCTTCGACATTAATCTGTTCTCCCTGCACAACTTCTACCGCAACCGGCTGACGCGCGGCTATCTGGGCGCCAGCGCGCCGCAACGGGCGGACACGGTCAACCGCTTCACCGGCTTCAACGCCGGCGACGACCTGCCGCTGGCCGAACTGGCCGGCGCGCCCTCCGGTCCGCCGCAGCGGCCCTACCCGCTGATCAACACCACCCTCAACCTGGTGGCCGGCGACGACCTGGCCTGGCAGCAGCGCAAGGCCGCCTCCTTCACCTTCACCCCGCGCTACTGCGGCTACAAGTTTCCCGACGGCGCGCCGGAGGCCATCGACGCCTTCGTGCCCACCCGCGACTATATGCACGATGACGCCACCGGCGCCGAGCAGGGGCCGATGCTGGGCTCGCTGATGGCGGTGTCCGGCGCCGCGGTCAGCCCCAACCAGGGCTATCACAGCTCGCCGGCGGTGACTTTTCTGCTGACGGTGTTCAATGTGCGGCTGGGGCGCTGGTGCCCCAATCCGGGCAAGCCCGGCGCCGCGCTGCAGGCGATGTCCCCGCCGCAGGGCTGGGTCTATCTGCTCAAGGAGTTGCTGGGGCAGACCAATGCCCGTTTGGACTTCGTCTACCTCAGCGACGGCGGCCACTTCGAAAACCTGGGCTTGTATGAGCTGCTGCGGCGGGAATGCCGGCTGATCGTGATCAGCGACGCCGGCCAGGACGAGCAGATGACTTTCGAGGATCTGGGCAACGCTATCCGCAAATGCCGGATCGACCTGGGCGCGGAAATCCACATCGACGTGGACGCCATCCGCCGGGACCCGGCCACCGGCCTCAGCCGATCCGCCTGCGCCGTCGGCTACATCCGCTACGCCTCCGGCGCCAACGGCCACCTGCTTTATCTGAAACCCTGTCTGCAGGGCCATGGCCTGGAGCCGGTGGACGTGCTGCAATACCGAGCCGAACATCCGACCTTCCCGCACCAGTCCACGCTCAATCAGTGGTTCGACGAATCCCAGTTCGAGAGTTACCGCAAACTGGGGCTGTGCATCGGCGAGCAAGCGGTGCGCGAGCTGGACCGCAACGGCGCGGGCTGGCTGGCCGCGGACGGCGGCGGCGCGTAAACGGAAGCAGGCCGGACCTTCCCGGCCCGCGGAACGGCCGCGCGTTGGGCGGCGACAGCCTACGGCTCCGCCCACATGGCGCGTTGCCGTTGAATCGCCAAAGGCTCCGGCGGCGGCGCGCCCACCAGCGCCTGGCGGGCGGTGACCATATTTTTGAACCCCGCCAGGCGATAACACTGCCGCACACAGGTATCGCGGTTGGTCCATTTCCCGGACGCCCACATCTCCAATAAAGCGGCGCGGGCAGGCTCGTACTCGCCACGCCATTTGCGCCAAAGGTGGAAAGCCGTCAACGCCTGATTGATTTCCTGATGGATGTGTTCGGTGTTGGCCGGATGGATTGGGTTGTTCTCCGCCAGAGAAATCACCCCCAGGCGCGTCTCATAAGCAATGATCAAACGGGCGGCGCGCTTGAGAGCCTGGTTTTGCTGGATCAGCAGCTTCATCATGGCAATGCTCTCCCTGATAGCCATCACAGCACGCCGTTAAAGTGTTCCAGCCCCTGTTTCAAGCGTTGCTGTATCGGTTCCAGCAAGGCCAGCGCGTCCTCGCTGGTAAACAACAGCGGCTCGTCGCGGCGTTCCAACAGGGTGATCAAGGCCAATAAGCCCGTGTGGGCGGCGCGCATGTCCATCACGCCGCGCAGCAGGGCGGTGTCCAGTTCGACATAGCAATGGTTCAACTGCTGGCCCAGTTCGCCCAGCAGCACCATATCGCCGGCAACGGCGGACAAGCGCTGGGAACAAAGGTGCAGCTGCTCCATCACCGGCACAGCGGCGGGCGTGGGGTGTCGGCCTGCGCAATGGGGGCAGGTGGGCGGCGGCATGGCGGGGGGAAAGGTAGAGAAGGTCATTACGGTCTCCATGTCATCTTTGGAAACCTGCCCAGGCGAGGCTAGGACAGGCACGTGACAAGGTGGCAAGACCGGTTCATTCCACAAAGACCGGCAGTCCATAGGACTCCCTGCCACGGCCCGTCCCGAATGGGTACGGCGTGGCAGCAGACGTAACGGTGCCAAAGCGCACCGATGTATCTGCGGAGGAATGATTAATAGGCTTGCCAGCCCGGCACCGTGTGATTGAGCACGACGCGGGACCAAGCCTAAACAGGCTGGCAGAGGGCGTCAAGAACGCTGGACGGGGTTGCCCCCGCCCGCGGCACGAAAAAGCCACGGCGGGGAGGCCGCGGCCTTTCGGTGGCAGAAGTCGCCGCTCAGGCGCGCCACTGCTCGATCTGCGCCGGCGTACCGTGGAACTCCACATCATGCGCGCGCGGGCTCAGATCCAAGTCGGGATGCTGGCTCAGCAGCGGCGCCAGCGTATCCGCATGCGCGCTCAGGAAACGCGCCATCTGCTCGCTGCCCTCGGGGCAATGCGTTTCCGCCGTCGCCTGCATGCGCTGATACAGTTCAGGCTGATTCACCGCGGCTAGATTGGTCGGCACATAGGGGCGGTTGGCGGCGGCGGCCTCGGCGATGGGGAAGGTTTCAGCAAAGGTGTGATAGCCACCAAAATTCATGAAGGCGGCGATCCCCAGGCCAGCCGCCAACGCCAGCTCAGGCTTGCCGTAAATCCGTTCCTCGCCCAGGGTATTGAGCGCCAGCAAAATATCGCAGGTACCACCGGATTGAGCGCCTGCGGAAGGCAGGCCTTGCGTATTGCTCTCCATCGCAAACGCGCCGAAGGGCTGCCAACGGTTGATACCGGTGCCGTGCGTCATGGCATGCTGTTCCAGCATCTTGCCGATGCCTAGCTGTGCATAAGCCTCCGGCACCGCGCCCATGTCCGCCTCCGACATGGTGAACGGGCGGCTCAGATCGGCGATAGGCGCGCCTTCGCGCGGAATCGCATTGATATTCTGGTTGCGGTCGCCCAAGGCCTGGCGCAAAGCCGCGTCGTCCGCCCCATCGACGGTGCGCTGCACCACTTGGCCAAAGCCCAGGCCATATTTGGCGGCATCCTCGTACACCCCGTTCACCGCGCGCGCGCCGCCTTCTTCCGTCGCCACCATAGGCATGCGCTCGCTGCGCGCGCGGCTCAATGGATTATCGAAACCCGGCGTACGGGTCTTGCCGGCGAATTCCTTGAAGCGGGCGGCGAAGTCATCCGCCTGCGCGGACAGGCCCGCCTCGCGCAACAAGGCGCCGCAGGCGTCGGCGTTGGCCTGTTTGTGCTGGGAGAACAGTTCCGGCTTGGCCTGGTTTTCCACCGGGTTCATCAGTTGCCACACCGTGGTGCCGAACGCGCTCAAGGTACGGATCTTGGTCAGCAGTTCGGCGTGCCCCTGCTTGCCGGAACCATCGGCGCGGCCTTGCAGCGGGGTGCTCAGCGTCTCCAGTAGCCAAGGCTGGAAGTCCTGCCCGCCATTCATCTGTCGGCCAATCTGGTCCGACTCCGCCGACAGCGGCTTGATCGCCGCTTGCAACACCGCGCCCAGCGTCTGTTCGCGGCCCTGGAAATACACGGTGCGGCCAGCGGCTTCTCCCTGCCCCTCCAGCATGTGGCGCAGCAAGCCCGCCAATTGCCGTGCGTGCTGGTCGAACACATCGCCCATCTTGCCCGGCCGGTCCAGCAAGGACATGCTGGCGCCCGCTTCAAAAAACTTGCTGTTGCTGACCGCCTGCTGCTGGGCGGCCGACAAGGCCACGCCCTGCGGCCCGCTTTTGGCCGTCGTCTCCGGCTTGCCTTGGGCGTCCATGCCGAATATCGCGTTCAACGTACCGCCTGATCTGGATACAAACATGGCGAGCTTCCTTTCAAGGTTGAATTCAGCCGCCAATCTCCCACCAAGCGCCAATCCAAACTTTCAGAAAAAGACCACAGTAACAAGAAGGCCAACGACTAAGCTGAACACCGTCAAAATAAAGCGGCGCGCCGATTTGGCGCGCCGCTTGCGTGTGAGAGCCTGTTCAAAGTCTCGCGGGCAAGGACGAGGCAAGGCGAAAACGAGCGAAAAAACGGAATGGTCTAGCGGTACATGAGCATGTTGAGTTTGTACTCACCCTGCAACGCTTCACGAAGCGCAGCAGACATTGAACAAGCTCTGAGAACATTCCGTCTTCAACGCCCGGCCTGGCGGTAAGGCGCCATCACCTCCGCCAGTTCCGCCCTGTCTTCGTGCGGAGCCAGCACCGCCAGCTTGGACAAATCCATTTTGCCGTCCAGGAAGGCCAGCAGCCGTTCCAGATCGTCCAGATCGCTCATATAGTGGCCGGACGACAACACCAGCGACCGGGCCTTGCCGTCGCGCAGCTCTATCATCGCCGCCGCCCGCACCGGCTTGCCGGCGCTGGTGCTGGTGTGGTGCAAGCGCCCCAGCACCGCGTCGTGGACGAACAGCCTGTCGTCTCGATCCAGCACCAGGATGGCGTAGCCAGGCATGCCCAGCTTGCCGTTGGAGCCGGCGGTGTCGATGAGCGCGCCGTCCGGCCGCCGCCATACGCCGTCGACCACTTCGGCCAAATAGGGCTTGAGCGCGGCGGCGTCGCTCAGATAGCTGACTTGCGGCGCGTCGCCCAGGCGCGCCATGCGCGGCGGCTGGCCCGGCCTCGCCAGATTGATTTCCAGCTGAGGGCGGGCATCCATCCAGGCGAAGAAGTTTTCCCTGGCATTGTCGCCGCTGGCCACCCATTGCCGGTGCGCCGGCTGCGCGTACTCCCGGTAGCGATGTCGCGGGTCGCGCGCTTCACGCAGTTCTTCGTCCACCAGTCCGGTTTCGCCTTCTCTGGGCATCAGGGCGGCGACGAAGCGGGCGGCGTCGCGGAAACGCTCCAAGGGGCGCGGCGCGGGTTCGCAAACACTGTCGACGCCCTTGACCGCTTGCGCCAGCCGGCTGTACGCCGCCGGCGGCGCTTCCGGGCGCGGCGGCGGCGTGGCCGCGCCGCTTGCCGTGATTTTCATCAGAATGTGTCCTCTTGTTCGTTGTCCATGCCCGCTAGCGCGCCAGCGGCAGTTCTTCCCAACCGGCGAAACTCTGCTTGTCCGCCTGCCATAAGGGGAGCTGGCGCTCCATCATCGCATCCAGCGCGTCCAGCGCGGCGTCCCCGGCGCGCCTGGAGCCGCTGGCGGCGAAGCGCTCCATCGCGGCGAAGAAATCCGCGCCGTCCACGCCCTGGCGCTTCAGGTAATAGCCGGCCTCTTGCCGCACCGCGGAGTCCGGTTCGGCCAGCTTGCGGCATAGAGCTTCCAGCGCCGGCCGCTGCGCCTCTCTCATGGCCGGCCAGCGCTCGCTCTCATCCACCGCCTTCAGGTGCAAATAGTGCATCAGCGGCGCGCTCAGGCTGTTGTCGCCCCAACGCTCGCCCAGCACCGCGGTGGCGGAGGAGCCTGCGTTAAGGCCCAGTTCCAGCGATACCCCCGGCTGCAGCGGCACGCCGCCGGAGGCGGACACGCCGAGGTTGCCGCTGGCGCTGACCCGGCTCAGTTGCAACCGGAAGCCGACGGCTTCGGCCGGGAAATCCGCCTGGGTCTGGTATTGCGGCCGATAGAAGCGCAGCAGCAGGGTCAGTGCGCCGCCGCCTTGCAGCCCCACGGAACTTTGCAAGCCGGCCAGCGCCGCCGGCACTTCGGCGGCCAGGCCGTGAGGCGCAAGCTGCGCGCTCAGCGCGTCGCGCAAGGCGTCCAGCGGCCAAGAGCCGCCCAAATTGCCGGACAAGCTCAGTCTCACGTCCTTGTAATCCCCCGCTCTCACCGGGTTGTGGTGCACCCGGGTTCGTTCGGTCAGCGAGGCTTCCGCTTTCAGGCCCAGCGGGCCTAGCGCGCCGCCCAGGTCCAAGGCGACGCTGCGGTCGCGGATCTGCAGGCGCAGCACGTCGTGAAAGCTGGTGCGCTTGGCCAGCGCCGCCGCGTCGTGGCGGATGGGCGGCGCGTACAAACGCGGCGCCAACTGGTCCAGGCTTTGCAGCAGGGTCTCGTCGCCCTTGCCCGCCGCGGTCAGCGTCAACGCGGCATGGGCCAACGCCATATTGGCCAGCGTTTCCTCGCGGCTTCCCGCGCGCCAGGCGGCCTGAATCGAGCGCTCCACCGCCGCGCCGCCCTGGCGCTTGCCGATGCCGGCGTCCAGTTGCTGGGCAACGGCGCAGAAATGTTCGAATTCGGCGCGCAAACCGTCCGCCGCGTCGCGCAGCTTCTCCGGCGCCAGTTCGCGCAGCGCCGCCATGTTCTGCGCGCCGCTAAGTCCGCTTAGCGGATGATTGCGCGCGTCCGCGCCCATCAGCGCGGCGGCTTTTTGTTCGATGCCGGCCAGCCGTTGCTGGGCGATCGTCGCGTTGCGCGCCGCGCCCTGCTCCTGGCGCAGGCCTTGCCAGATCGGCGTCAGCGCGTCGGCCTGAATGTCGATGCGCTCCACCGCCGCGCCAACGCCGGCCCCGACGCCGATCGCTTCGGCGCGGGCGGAAGCGCTGCCCTTGACGCTGTCCACCTTGCTGGGCGGCAGATAGGGTGCCTGCGCGCCGGGCAGGGACGCCGCGCTGTCGCGCTGCCCCAGCCAGCCCAGCAACACGCCCAGCCGTTGTTGTTGATCCGCAGCCTGCTGTTGCAGTTGCTGGTACTGACGCAATTCATTGCCGTGGCTGGGGCGGAACAGGCGGATCAGCGCCCCCACCGCGGTGCGGGCGCTGAGGCCCAAGGTGTCGCGGCGCGAGCCGTGAGCCAACTGGTCCGCCTTCAGTTTGACGAAGGCGGTGGCGCTGGCGTATTCGGTCGCCACGGTGCGCTGGCGGCGGCCTTCCACCGCGCCGGACAAGGAGGCGACGCCGACGCCGCCCTGAACCCCGGCGCGCGCGGACACCGCCTTGCCTTGGTTCTGGAACACGAAGCCTTCGTCGTCGTTGTCCATTCCGCGGCTCCAGGCCAGGCCCACGCTGAGAGTGGCCTTGGCCCCGGCTCCGGCTTCTCCCAGCCCCAGGCCGACGCCGACCGAACCGCCGACGCTGCGCTCCTGGCTGGCGCCCGGCTGATCAAAGCGCTGGAATTGCGGCAGCAGCTGCGCTTCCGCCTCCGTCCGCGCCAATTGCGCCCAGGCCGCCTGGCCCAGCAGAGCCAGCCGCTGGCTCAGCTCCGCCAGCGGACTGCCCGGCGTCGCCGCGCGCGCCAACGCCTCCATGTCCAGCGACAGCCGCGCGCATTCCTTGATGTCCAGCGGCGTCCGCGCATCGCCGGCCGCCAGCGTCCGCCGCAAGTTTTCCACGATGGCCACCGTCTTGGGCGTCACTGCGTGGCTGCGCGGAAGGATGTTCAGCGCCTGCACCCAGCGCGGCCAGCGCGAGCGCTCCGGCTCCGCCTGGCGGTAGGCTTCGCGTTTCATCGCCAGCAAGGTCTGGCCCAGGTCCTCGCGCCGCAAACGCAGCTTGTCATCGCTGAGCACCACCTGGCTGCCCCGCGCCGGCGGCGCGTCTTCCACGCTGCGTTCCGCCGCGCCGCGAGCGCCGTTGAACGCCGCGGCCAGGCCTTGTGCCGGCCGCGAGGCCGAAGATTCCGATAAACGGCGAAAGCCCTGCAACCGCACCGTACCCGCCCCGCTTGCAACTGTGTCCAACATGGATGCCTCCTCGCGCCGCATCGCGGCTCAAACGCCGGGCCTGGCCCGCGCGTCTGCCTAGTTTTCGCCGTTTCCGGCCTTTAAGTTCGCGGCCAGCGCCAGCGGCGACGGCCTTTCCGACTGCAACTCGCGCCCCATCTCCGTCAGACGCAGCAGCAGCCCTTGCAATTGCCCGCGCGTTTCAGGGCTGACTGTCCCGTCTTTCACGCCCTGGGCCGCCAAATCGCGATATTTGGCGCAGTCCCGAGCCAGCCCGGCTTGCACAGCTTGCCAAGCGTCGGCGCCGCTGGCCCTCGGCTTCTGTTCGACAGCCGGCGCCTGCGCTGTCATGCCGCCGCCACGCAACGCGGCCGCGAACAGGCTTTGCGCCGGCGCGGACGCCGCGCTTGGCTGCGGCTCGGACAGTCCCGCCAAACTGGGGGGATTGGCGGTCGGCTTCGACGAAACATTAAAAGACATTTCAAACGCTCCTGATTTGGCGGCGAGGCCAGAACGACGGTGATGAGAGGCCGCCGGCGCATGCTCGGCGACAGCGTCAAACTACCCCAACGCCCGTGTCCAAACTTGCATAAATCGGCCGCGACCCGGCTCCCGCCGCCCCCTCGTTTTTGAGAGTTTTCCCATTTGTAGCAAGCACTCCCTCACGTAGTATTCCTACATACCCTAAATTTATGCGAAGGAAATCAAAACCCTACTTATCAATCCAATGGCATAAGAACAGGACAAACAACACCATGTCATTCGCTGAACATTTTTTGCAAGCTGGCCCTCGTCGGCAAAAGTACCATCCACTCTCTCTGTTTTTATGACCGGATAAAGGCTTTGAGCGTCAGTTGACGACACTGGCAATTCCAGGCGATAGCGGGCGGGAAGCGGCGGATACACGCCGCGCGATGCGAATCCGCAGCCGGCCCCAAGAACCAGCGCAAATCACCCAACAGATCCACCGAACAAAAAACACGCCGACATGCAGCGATGCTACGGGGAATAGCACACAAGTCGCGGCATTGGTCGACTCGATCCGCATGGTCCGCCATGCGCTATTGCGCCGTGCGCGCAAGAGGAACTAGAAGATGGCGTTACATAAAGATGGCTTCATGAACAGGCAATTTGTATTTGGCGATTTCGTCTTGCACTTCGACGGCATGCTGCTGCATCGCGAGCAGCAAATCAGCATTCCGCCCAAGGAATTGGCGGTGCTGACCACCCTGCTGGAAGCAGCGGGAGAGCTGGTCAGCAAGGACGCGCTTTTGGACCGCGTCTGGCCGGATGGCGAAGTCAACGAAGAATCGCTGACCCGCTGCATCTACGCGCTGCGGCGCATCCTGCTGGAAACCAAGGACTGCCGCTACATCGACACGGTGTACGGCAAGGGCTATCGCTTCAGCCGTCCAGTGGCCATGGTGTCCAAACCGACGCCGCTGGCGGCTCAATGCTCGGTGGCGGTGCTGCCTTTCCGCACTCACCCACAGCTGGACGCGGTCAGTCTGCACAACGCTCTGGTGCAATGTCTGTCGCGCTACTCGCCGTTCGGCCTGATCGTGCTGCCGGCCACCATCACCGAGAACTGCCGCGACGTCACCGACATCGTGGCAATGATCGACCAGCTGCGCCCGGACTATTACCTGGCCGGCCAGACTCTGCAGCAAGGCGGCGTCTGGAAGCTGCGGGTGGAATTGGTGCGCGCCGCCGGCCATCAACTGATCCACCATGAAAGCATAGAGCTGAGCCCGGAACAGCCCATCACCGCGCTGCAGACCCGGCTGGCCAGCCTGCTGCCGCAACGCATTCCCGGCCTGCGCTGGAATCAGGGCCAAAACAACGAGCTGGGCTCGCTTGACATGGCCATCACCTATTTGAACGGCCGCCACGAACTGCAACAACACACCCCGTCCAGCCTGCGCCGCGCGCTAATGCTGCTGCGCCAGTGCGTCAACGCCGGCCCCAGCCACGCACTGCCTTACTGCAGCTTGGCCGAGTGTTATCTGACCCTGGCCCAGTTGGGCCTGTTCGACCAAGCCCAGGCGCTGATCCAGGCGCAGCAGGCGGTGAACAAGGCGGTGGAGCTGGACGCGGCCAACCCCCAGGCGCTGGGCTTGCTGGCCCTGCTCAGCAGCATGCGCTCTCAGCAGGCGGTGGCAGAGGCCCTGTTCGAACAGGCGCGACTGCTGGCGCCGGACGCCGTCGACATCCATTACTACCACGCCTGGCATTTATTCCTGTCCGGCAAGCTGGCCCAGGCGCAGCAGGCGCTGGACGCCTGCCTGGAACGCGACCCTTCGCGCATCTCCGCCAGCATTCTCAAGCTGTGGCTGACCTATTACGAGCGCCGCATCGAAGACGCGGTATCGCTGGGCAAACGCCAGCTCTGCCAATAC
The DNA here is from genome assembly GCF_023507765.1 of Chromobacterium sp. IRSSSOUMB001. NCBI lineage: Bacteria > Pseudomonadati > Pseudomonadota > Betaproteobacteria > Neisseriales > Chromobacteriaceae > Chromobacterium > Chromobacterium sp. IRSSSOUMB001. The sequence goes on along the minus strand of NZ_JALCYU010000009.1, from coordinate 66,405 downwards.
GGGCAGAACCACCCGGTGCTGCAAAGCGTGCTGGCGCTGCTGCTGGGACTGCAAGGCCAGCACGCGCAAGCCGACGAACTGGTCCAGGCGGTGCGCGACTCCGGCGAGGAGGCCGGCCTGCTCGCCCTCAATCACAGCTATGTGGACTACTGCCGGCGCGGCGACGCCGCGCTGCCGGCGCTGCGCGCCTTCCTCGCCAAGGTGGACAGCCGCCAGGTGCGCTCCAGCCTGCTGCCGCTGATTCTGGCCGCGCAGGGCCCGGAGGCCGCAGTCCAGCATTGGCGCCAGTTGCAGGCCGAAGGCTATCTGTGGATCAAGGCCTGGCGCCATGATCCGCGTCTGAGCGAACTGGCGGAACACGCCCAGCCTTGCCAGCCGGAGGCGGCGTGATCCGCGTCTGTCTGCTGTCCGCTCTATTGTTATGCGCCGGCGCGGCGCGGGCGGACTGCTGGGATCGTGCCGGCCGCATGTTCAATATCGCGCCGGACTTGCTCTACGCCATCGCCCAACAAGAGTCGGGGCTCAAGCCGGACGCGGTGGGACGCAACCGCGACGGCAGCCGGGACCTGGGCCTGATGCAGATCAACAGTGTCCATCTGCCGCGACTGCGCCAGTTGGGCGTCACCGAACCGCAGTTGATGGGCGACGCCTGCCTGTCCGTGGTCGTCGGCGCCTCCATCCTGGCCGAGATGATGAAACGCTACGGTTATTCCTGGGAGGCGGTGGGCGCCTACAACGCCGGCACCGCGCCCAACCGCCGCGCCTTGCGCATGCGTTACGCCGAGCAAGTGTGGCGGCGCTACCAGAAACTGCGTCAAGCCGCCCCACCCCCAAGCAAGGAGCTCTCATGATTCGCTCGCTTCCCCCGCCGCGCCCGCAGCCCGCCGCGGCCCCGGTCGCCGCCCCAAGAACCTGTCCGCAGCCGGCCTGGACCGCCCAGCTGCGCGGCGTCAGCCAGGCGGCCTCGCCTCAGCCCGCGCCGCGCACGGCTCAGCCCAGCCGCTCCGTCAGCCAACTGCGGCAAGCTTTTCAACAAGCCGCGCCCCAGGCTCGCGCGGAAATATCGGCGCGGCCCATGGGCAAACTGCGGCAGGCCATGGCACAGGTGAACGGCGGGCCAGCACGCGCCGACGCCGCGCCGATGCCCAAGCGCGATCCGATGGCGCTACAGCGCATGTTGAAGATGTCGCCCGAGACCTTCCTGGCTTTTCAGAAAAGCCTGGAGGGCAGCGCCGGCAAGCGCGCGCCGGCCAAGGAGACTCCAATGCCGGCCGCCGTCGTGCAAACCGCGCCCACCGCGCCCACCGCTCCGGTGCTGAGCGCCGCGCCGCAGCCAACGCAGCCCGGTCAGATTCCACCGCCGCCACCGCCGCCACCTCCCCCACCGCCGCCGTCCGTCAACGCGGCGGCCCCGGCGGCCGGCCCGGCGCGCGCCTGGAACAAGGTCGCGGCGGCCAGCGTGGCCGATATCCAGCAATTGCGCGACGAGCAGAGCCAAAAACTGCGCAAGGAGCCGAGTTCAAAACCCTCTACCGCCACGCCGGAAGGAACGAAACTCATCAATGAATTGAAAGAAAGAATAGCGGCGCGGGCCGATAGCGCCCAAGAGCGCTGAACCCGCGCCATCCCCGATCCCCCTTTACATGGCGGCCGCCGCTTCCGCGGCACGCCGCCATGCTTTTTCCCTCCTCCCCGAATCTGATTCCCCTCCCGAGATTTCATCGGTTTTCCATCAGGAATCCGTTCCGGCTTGTCCGTAAAGTGAATGCCAACATCGCAGAACCTTGCGCACTCACCGACAGACACCATGGCAGCTGAAGACATCACTCTCTCCGCGCCGGCGCCCATCGTGGTCCGCCTGCTCAACAGCCCGCTGCGCGGCTGCGAATTCCTGTTGCAACCGGGCAAGACCTTGTTTCTGGTCGGCCCGGCCGCCGCCCTGACCGAAGCAGGCCAGTTGCCGGAATTGCCCGCCGACGCTCTGTTCATTCCGCTGGAACAGGGGGGCGTCAATTTCGAAGTGCTGATCGATCGAGCCGAGCCTGACCAAGTGACTTTGCGCGAACTGCGCGACGCCGGCATTGACGAACGTCCGGCCGAATTCAACCGTCCGCTGCGCATCGGCGCGCTGGAACTGGCGTTGCGGCCGGAACATCTGTCCTGGTCGCCGGAAGTGCTGGGTCACGGCCAGGACACGCCCCCGCCGGAACAAAAACCGGCGCGTCGCCACGCCGCCGCCGCGGTGGCGCTGGCGGTGATCGCCGCGCTGTTGCTGGCCGGCGGCGGCTACTGGCTGTGGAACACCCCCCAGCGCCAGGCCTCGGAATTGAACGCCTTGCTGGGACGCGACAGCCAGCGCTTCCAGGTGCTGCCCGGACGCGACGGCGTGTTTTACGTCTCCGCCGCCAATGAGCGCGACAGCGCCTGGGCGCGGCAAGTGCTGGCGCGCGGCGACTACAACCGCCCGGCGCGGGTGCTCAGCCCTCAGCAGGAAAACGAACGCGTCGGCCGCTGGCTGGCGGATCACTACCCGCACCTGCCCTACTACCGCTTGCAGCTGGACAACCCGCGCCGGCCGCAGCTGTGGGTCAGCCAACAGCGCGCCGCGCTGGGCGGGCCGGCCAGCCAGGCGCTGTCGCAGCGGCTGGCAGAACAAATGCCCTACGCCGACGCGGTGGACATCGTGCCGGTGGACGACGCCGCAGCCGCGAGCCAGGCCGAAACCGGCCTGTCGCGCCAGGCGCTGCCCTTCACGCGCAGCGAGCAGCCCAACGGCGTCACCTTCGTGATCCAGGGCTCGCTGGACGACGGCGAACTATTGCGCGCACGCCGCTTCGTCGACGACTACTACCGCCAATGGGGCGGCCGCTACGTGCAATTCGCCATTGAATTGAAGGACGACTGGCTCAAGGGCAAGTCCTTCAAGTACGGCAACCAGGGTTACGTCAAGATGGCGACTGGCCACTGGTATTTCCCCAAACCCCTGTAAATCAAAGGAAAATCACCATGCCAATTATCTCTAATCCGGATTGGACCCTCAGCGACATGTCCAAGGAGTTCGACACCGGCACCAGCAAGCTCCAAACCGAACTGACCGACGCGCTGAAAAAGTTGAACGGCAACCCGTCCAACCCCCAGTTGCTGGCCGATTACCAGAGCAAGCTGTCCGAGTACAACCTGTACCGCAACGCGCAGTCCAACACCGTCAAAGTGTTCAAAGACATCGACGCGGCCATTATTCAGAACTTCCGCTAAACCCCGACGCCGGCCACGCGCCGGCGCTTCAGGAGTCCGCCCATGACCCCCATCTCCACCCTCTCTCTGGATTCGCTGACCGCTCAGGTCAGCGACATCACTCGCTCCGAACACAATCTAGTGTCGCTGGACGACCGCCTCATCCAGGCCTTCTCGCAAAACGCCGTGGGCGTAGGCATGGAGAAGGACGCCATTCTTCAACGGCTGGAACAGCCGGGCCTATTGAGCAATCCGGCCGTGCTGATGGAGCTGCAGCAGCGCACCTCCAATTACAACCTGGAGGTGTCCATGATCAGCACCCTCACCCGCAAAACCGTGGGCGCGGTAGAAAGCCTGCTGCGCTCATGATCCGCCATGGTTTCAAAGCCGTATTGCTGGCATTGCTGCTGACAGGCTGCCAGCAGAAGGACTTGCTCAAGGGCCTGGATCAGCAGCAGGCCAATGAAGTGATCGCCGTCTTGCAGCGCCACAATATCGAGGCCGACAAAACCGACCGCGGCAAGGCCGGCTTCAGCATCGCCGTGGCGCAGCCGGACTTTGCCGCCGCCGTGGACTGGCTGAAGGCCTACAACCTGCCTTCGCGGCCGCGGGTGGAAGTGGCGCAGATGTTCCCGGCGGATTCCCTGGTGTCCTCGCCGCGCGCGGAAAAGGCGCGGCTGTACTCCGCCATCGAGCAACGGCTGGAGCAGTCGTTGCAAACCATGGACGGCGTGCTGTCCGCGCGCGTGCACGTCAGCTACGACCTGGATTCCGGCGAAGGCGGCCGCGCCGCCAAGCCCATCCATTTGTCCGCGCTGGCGGTGTACGACCGCGATGTGGATCCGGAGCAAATGGTCAACGACATCAAGCGCTTCCTGAAGAACAGCTTCGCCGACATCGATTACGACAATATCTCGGTGGTGCTGTCGCGGCGCAGCGAAGCGCAACAGCAGGCGCCCACCGCGCCGGCGGATGAGCGCGGTTCCGGCCTGAGCTGGCTGATGGCCGGCGTGGCGCTGATCGCGCTCTTGGGCGCCGCGGCGGCCTGGCTGTGGCAACGCCGCGCGCCCAAACCCGCGGCAGCGCCGCCCGCCGCCGAGCCGCAGACCGGACATGAATAAGCCGCCCGCCGCCCGTTCCCCGGCGCTGCAAGCGCTGCTGTACGACCCGCTGGCCTACCTGCACCCGCGAAGGCTGGTCCTGCCGTCGTCGCTGACCGCCTCCGCCGCCGCGCGCGCGGCGGCCAATGAACTGGTGATTTCCGCCTATCGGCTGGACAGCGACTGCGCCGACGCCCAGTTGGACCCGCTGGCGCGGCAATGGCTGCGCCACTGGCGGCGTCTGCCTCAAACCGCCTATTTGCTGGGCTGCCACGCCTTGCGCGCCGGCTTGGGCTGGCAGGCCGGCCTGCTGCGGCTGCCGGACTGGGCGCAGGAATTCGCCGCCGTGGCGCTGCCGCCGGACGCCGCCGCCGCGCAACGGCCGGCGCTAAGCCACGGCGCGCTGCTGCTCACCGGCTACGGCCGCCTGCAAGCTTGGCGCGAGCGGCTGCCGCGCCCCTTGGCGCAACGCTTGCCGCTGCAGTTCCCGCCGGAGGCCGACGCCGCGCCGCCGCAACCGGCCGCCGACGCCCTGATTCTGACCTTGGCCCTACAACATGCCCAGAGACATCCCCACACCCCGCCCGCCGATCGCCGCTGAAGGCGTGCTGGTGCGCCGCGGCCAGCTGCGCCGCGCCGCCCGCGCCGACCAACTGGAGCGCGACGCGCGGCAACAGGCGCAGCGCGTGCTGCGCGAAGCCGAGCGCCAGGCCGAATCCTTGCGCCGGCAAGCCAGCCAGGAAGGCTACCAGCAAGGCATGCTCGCCGCGCTGGAACACGCGGCCGCCCATCTGGCCGCCAGCCAGGCCATGGCTTGGAACTGGCGCGAGCGGCTGGAGCAAGAGGCGCGCGCCATGCTGGCCGCGGCGGTGGACCACCCGGACACGCTGCTGCTGCTGCTGGACGAATGGCTGCGCGGCCTGGATCAGCCGGACGCCACTCTTTACCTGCAACTGCCCAAGCGCGCCCGCGCGCTGCAGCCGCAGCTGATGACGCTGCTGGCGGAAAACTGGCCCGGCGCCATCCAGATCGACTACCACGCCGACGCGCGCTTCATGATGCGCTGCGCGGACCAGGCGGCGGAGTTCTCGCCGGAGCAATACGTGGAACCGGCCAGCCGCCAGCTGCTGCAATGCCTGGAGCCTTTGCCCCAAGACTGCCGCCGTTTGTCGGAACAGGCGCTGCGCGGCTTGATCGCGCAACTGGAACAAGATCTGGCGGCCTTGGCCGCCTCAGACAGGAGCCCGGAATGATCCCCTCGCTGACCCCCTCCGCCTTGGGCCGCGCCGCCGCGGCCGGCGACGACCTCATCCCGCTGCAGCAACGGCTGCTGGCCGCGGCGCAAGACGCCGACGGCGCCCCGCCGCCAACGGAAACGCCGGAGGCCGACGACGCCAAGCCGGTGGAGCCGCCACCGCACAAATGGCCGGACTTCGAGTCCGACCCCGTCGCGGTGGCCTTCCTCGCGGCGCTACGCGAGCTTCCGCCGCCGGCGTCCGACTCTCAAGAGGACAAACAGCGCTATGCCGACGCCGTCGGCAAGCTGCTGGGCGAGTTCAAGGACCCGGCCACCGGCGAACAGGCCTTCACCACCTTGAAGCAGAAAAACGACATGATCCAGCGCACGCTGGAACAGATTGACGCCGCCTCCCCGCTGCACACCGCCCTGATGACCTCGCTGGTGGGCAATATCGGCGTTGCCGGCATGATGCAGCAATGGATGCAGGACGCGATCATGTCCGGCGGCGTGCCCAAGGAGATGGAAGACTGGTGATTCACACCGCGTCCCACAAGGCCCGCGCCGCCGCCGCGTGATAGAAGACGTCGCCGCTGCGCTGGAACTCCCGCCGGCAGGCGTACACCAGCTTGATCACATGCTCGTTGCGCACATTCAGCGCGCGCTGCAGCAATAAGGGCCAGGCCGGCTGCTCGTCCGGCAATTCATCCGCCTCCAGCGCCGGCGCGCCGATGGACACATAGGCGACGCAGAAGGTCTGCCACAAGGCGGGACGCCACTCCTCCGCCGGCAGGCCGGGCAGATGCTCCAGCACGTCGCGCAGCGCCAGCGTCGCCGTCACCATGTGCAGGGCGGTGAAGTTGTCGGTCTGCCAGTACACCCGCAGCGCCGCCCGCGCCAAGGCGTCCAGCCAGTCCGGCGTTTGCGGCGCGCCGGGCAGCGCTGCGGCGAAACGCGAATCGGCCAGCACTTCTTCGAACCGCTCCTGTATCCAGTACTCCGGACTGTTCCAGCCGGCCAGCGCCTGCGACAAGCGCTCCAACCCATCCTCCGCCGAGGCCGTCGGCGCGTTCGCGTCCAAACCGGCGGGCAGGCGCAGATAGCTGCTCAGATAATAGGCCAGGGCCGCCGCCGCCTCGCCGGCATGGCCGGCGCGCAGGGCGAAGGCCAGCCGGATCAAGGGGTGGAAAGCGCCGCCGCCGGGTGAAAACGGCAGGCTGCCCAGCACCTCGCGCGCGGTTTCTTCCACGCCGCGCGCCGCCACTCTCTCCTCCATCACCCTGAGCAGCGCCGGGAAAGCGTCCAACCGCCCCACTGCCTCGTCCCAACGTCCCCAGCCGATATCGTAGTCCGCCGCTTCCGCGGGCTGAGCGCGCTCGCTTTCCCAAAAATCGAAAAATGCGCGCAGCTGGTGCGGCTCCGCCCCCATTTCCGCCAAGGCGGTCAGCGCCATCGGGCAGTGGTTGGTGGTGTCGCTGTGCATCAGCGAAAACTCATGGTTGGCGTCCAGCAAGGCATGCAGTTCGGTGTGGCGGCTTGGCGCGTTCATGGCGTCCTCCTTGAAAAAATCATGACCTTACGATAAAAGTTAAAGTCAACTTTAAGTCAAGCGAGTCCGCGCATGCCCGCCGCTCCCACTGCTAAACCCTTCCCCTGGCTCAGCATAGGCGAGCTGGCGCGCCGTTCCGGCGTGGCCGCCAGCGCCCTGCGCTACTACGAAAGCCAAGGCCTGCTGCACAGCGCCCGTTCCGCCGGCGGCCAACGCCAATACCCGCGCGACGCGCTGCGCCGCGTCGCCTTTATCCGCGCGGCCCAGATCGTCGGCATCAGCCTGGACGATATCCGCGGCTCGCTGGCCGCCCTGCCCAGCCAGCGCACGCCGACGCCGCGCGACTGGGAGGCGCTGTCCGCTAACTGGCTGCCGCGCCTGCAGCAGCGCATAGACGAACTGACCCGGCTGCGCGACCGGCTGGGCAACTGCATAGGCTGCGGCTGCCTGTCGCTGAGCCAGTGCGCGCTGTACAACCCCGGCGACCGCGCGGCCAGCCTGGGCGAAGGACCGCGCTATCTGATAGGCGAACCGCCGACGGAGGCAGCCGACCAAGACGACGGCTGAGAACGTGTTTACGATCTCGCGAGCTAGAGCAGGACAAGGCGTTGCGGCTGAACAAGCAGGGTGCGCGCGCGGCACGTGAGCATTTCGAAGACGGCTCTCATCGCATAAGGGCTCAGTTGCTCGTAAACAGGTTCTGAGCGCTTCCTGAAAGCCGCCGCCGGCGCGGCGCGGTGTAATGGCGGCCATTTTCAACGCCACTGGAGCGCCATCATGCTATTGCCTCTCGGCTTTCCCTCCGTCCGGCCCCACGCCAGCCCCTCGCACGCTCCGGCCCCCGAAACCCCCGCCGCCCAGACCGGCAGCCTTAACGGCAAGCCGGTGCGCATAGCCGACAGCGCTGAAAGCCGCGGCAAGGCTCACGCGGTCTTGAGCGAATGCCTGTCCGACGTACGCCGCTTCTTCCAGCCGCTGACCGGCCGGGTCTCCCGCTTCTTCGGCGCGATCCCGGACTGGGTGCGCAAGCTGACGGGTCAGGCCAAGCCGGCCGACGCGGCCACGGCCGTCACCTCCCCTATCGCCAGCCCCATCTTCGCCGGCCAGTTTCAGCAACTGTGCGCGGAATTCACTCAACGCCTGGCGCGGCATGAGGACATGAGCGGCGCCTTCCGCAAATCCGACTCCCTCACGGAACAGAACAGCCTCAAACAAGCGATGATGAACGGCAAAGCCGATATCCCATCCTTGACCAATGTGCAAATGGCCGCGCTGATCAAGGACATCGTCAAGAACCAACTGCCGCTGCCCAGCGGCACGGCCTTGGAGACTCACGTCAAGCAGAGTGACGATCCTTGCGCACTGCACCGCGAGATGCTGAAGCAGCTCGACGGCCCGGAGAAAGACTGCGCCGAGGCCGCCATGACGGTGCTGGCCCATGCCTACCGCGAGGCGGAAGCGCATCCTCAGCCCGCCTTCACCGCCCCCGCTCTGCTGACCTGCCTGACCCTGCACACGGACGACTACCACTACGATAGCAACTTGGATCCTTTGGAAAACTCGATGCTCGGCACGCAGCGCTCGGAGACTCAATCCAATATCCGCAAAGCCATCCTGCAAAGTTGGCTGAACACGCCTGCCGCCCCTGCGGACTCGTCAGCCGAGCATCCTTCCTCCCCGGCGGATAAACCCGTCACGGCGGAACCGTGGCGCGCTCAGTACGCCGCGGTCATGAAGCAACTGCTCACCCAGCGTCCACAGCGCTCGGAATAAGCGCCATGCCCCGGCCGCCGCCCGCGGCCGGCTTCCATCCACCCGTCCAAGAAGAAAAAAACATGTCCACGCCTTTCCAACACGCCGTCGTCGAACTTTGCCAATCCCTGTCGCTTCCGCCTCCGGATCAGATGGACGACAGCCTCTTCACCCTGCAAGTGGGCGAACACGCGGTGCACCTGAGCGAGCAGCCCGCGCGTCAGCTGCTGATGTTCTGCTGCCTGTCTCCGCAGCAGGCACAAGCGGACGCGTCGCCGCTGCGGCAGAACCTGTTCAGCGACGACCCGCTCAAGCCGGTGATCGGCCAATCCGCGCACAGCCAGGACTGGGTGCTGTGGAACCGCCAGCCGCTGGCGCATTGCGACGCCGCGGCGCTCCAGCGGCAACTGGAACGCATCAGCGACTGCGCCGAGCGGTGCTGCCGCGCGCCGGAACCAACAGCGCCGGCCTTTGCGCCGCAAGCGCTGCGCCAACGCCACGCCCGGCTGCATTGCTGAGAGCCTGTTCATAATCTGCTGCGCTGCGTGGAGCGTTACACGGTGAGTGCAACCTCGAAATGCTCATGTACCACTCGTACATTCCGCTTTCTCAGCGGTTTTCGCCTTGTCTCGCTCTTGCTCGCGAGATTTTGAACTGGCTCTAAGCCACACCGCGGCAAGCCCAAAAGGAAAAAGGCCGAGGCCGCCGGTATACGCCAGTACACCGGCCAAGCCTCGACCTCGCTCAATCAGCGTCAAGCGCCGCCTACAAGGCCACCACCGGGAAATCGATCTCGGTACCGGCGATCAGATTGGCGTAATTGGTCAGCGTGTTCAGCGCCACCGCGGCGATCACCTCCACCAGCAGGCCGTCGTCGACGCCGGCGGCACGCGCCGCGGCCAGGTCCTGATCCGATACCACCCCGCGCTGGCTGACGATTTGCACGGTCAGGCGGGCAATCGCGTCGGTCTGCGCGTCGGCGGCCTGGCCGGCACGCGCCGCCTGGATGTCCGCCTCGCTCAGGCCGGCGCCCTTGCTCATCAAGGTATGGGCGGACAAGCAATACTGGCAGGCGTTGGCCTGGGCGGCGGCCAAGGCGATCACTTCGCGCTGACGCGCGCTGAGTTTGCCCTTGGTCAAGGCCTCGGAGAAGCCCAGATAGGCGTTTAACACCGCCGGCGCTTGGGCGAAGGTGGCGAACAGATTGGGCACCATGCCCAGTTTGGCCTTGACGGCGTCCAGAGTGGCGCCCAGTTCCGGGCTGACTTGATTGCGGTTTACGGTGGGGATGCGGGACATGACTGACTCCTGAATCTCAAGTTGAACGACGATGGGGACTGCACAGAAGCCATCTTGCAATACAATCAGACGTCTATCGTCTCGAAAACTTTGCAGATCGTATCGAAATGGACCTGTTGACGCCCTTGTTGCAGCAAAGCGCGTTTTCCGCGCGCGTGTTCCACCATGGCAATCTATGCCATCTGGTCGATTTCGACCCCGGCGCAACGGCCGGCCACCTGCACTTGCTCAAGGGCGGCCGCCTGAGTTGCACGCTGCGCGACGCGCTGGTGCTGGACACCGACCGTCCCTGCGCGCTGCTGTTTCCGCGCCCCAGCGCCCATACCCTGATGCCGGTGGGGGAGCGCGGCGCCGATCTGGTCTGCGCCACGCTGGACCTGGGCTTCAAGACCGGCGGCCCGCTGGCGCTGGCGTTGCCGGAGTGTCTGGTGCTCTATCTGGACGACACCCCCAACCTGCTGCCCACGCTGCAACTGCTGTTCGACGAAGCCTTCTCCGATCGCTTCGCCCGCCAGGCGGCGCTGGACCGCTTGATGGAATACTTCCTGATCCAGGCGATACGCGTGGTGATAGACGCCGGCCAGATCCACAGCGGCATCTTCGCCGCCATGTCCGACCCCAGGCTGGCGCGCGCCGTCAACGCCATCCATGCGCGCCCGGAGCGCGGGTGGACCGTGGAACTGCTGGCGGAACAGGCCGGCATGTCGCGCGCGCGCTTCGCCGCCCGCTTCCGCGAACAAGTCGGCCTCGCCCCGCTGGATTATCTGACCGACTGGCGGCTGTCCGTCGTCCGCCACCAGCTGCGCCAGGGACAGCCGATCAAGCGCATCGCCGCGCAAGTGGGCTACGCCAGCCCCGCCGCGCTCAGCCGGGTCTTCGCCCAACGGCTGGGACTGCCGCCCAGCGATTGGTTGAAACAACAGGCGGCAATTTGAACAGCGCCACGCGTGGAACTTTGGAATCCGCCCCCCCATCTGACTCCAGACCGCGGCGATCCAATAGGCGCGCCGCGCCGAATCCACCATAGGGAAACACCATGAATGCACCACGCCTCGCCGCCACCGGCCTGATCTGCGCCGGCTTGTTCAGCCTGCCCGCTCACGCCGCCACGCTGTGCACCCTACTGGCCGACGCCAAAAGCGGCGACATCCTGCAGCAGCAAGGCAACTGCGAACAGCGCTACACCCCGGCCTCCACCTTCAAGATTCCGCTCAGCGTGATGGGCTTCGACTCCGGCTTCCTTCAGGGCGAACACCAGCCGGCGCTGCCTTATCGGGACGGCTATGTGGACTGGGGCGGCGATAACTGGAAACAGCCCACCGATCCGGTGCGCTGGCTGAAGTATTCGGTGGTGTGGTATTCGCAGCAGATCGCCCAGGCCTTGGGCGAGGAGCGGCTGGGCCGTTACGCCGATGCCTTCGGCTACGGCAACGCCGACTTCAGCGGCGACCCGGGCAAGCACAACGGCCTGGAACGCGCCTGGATCTCTTCTTCGCTGAAGGTATCGCCGCGGGAACAACTGGCCTTTGTGCGCAAGCTGGTCAACCTGGAACTGCCGGTGTCCAAGCGCGCGCAGGAACTGACAATGAAGATCGTGGAAACCAGCGCGGCGGCGGACGGCTGGCAGGCTCACGGCAAAACCGGCATGGCCTATCCGCGCAAGGCGGACGGCGAGTTCGACGAGGAGCACCCCTACGGCTGGTATGTGGGCTGGGCCAATAAGGGCGAACGCTCGCTGGTCTTCGTGCGCCTGATCCAGGACGACAAGAAAAAGCCGGGCACCACCGGTGTGCGCGCGCGCGCGGCCTTCCTGGAGGAGTTGCCGACACTGCTGACCGCAACCCCTGCTCCCGCTCAATCCATCAGCCGCTGATACAAATAGACCAGTACCCGCGCCAGTTCCTGCGCGGTCTGTTCCTGGCCGGCGTTGCCGCTGTGGCCGCCGGCCTCGGTTTCCAATAGCAGCGCGTCGTGGCCCAATTCCCGCATCCGCGCCACCATCTTGCGCGCGTGCGCCGGGTGCACGCGGTCGTCCTTGGCGCTGGTGGTGAACAGCGCCAGCGGATAGGCCAGATCGCCGCGCAGCCGGTGATAGGGCGAGTACGCCGCCAGCGCCGGCCGTTGCGCCGGATCGTCCGGGTCGCCGTATTCGTCTATCCAGCTGGCGCCGGCCAGCAGCTCGGTATAGCGCAGCATGTCCAGCAGCGGCACTTCACACACCACCGCGCCGAACAACTCCGGCCGCTGCGTCATGCAGGCGCCCACCAGCAGGCCGCCATTGCTGCCGCCCTCGATGCCCAGCCTGGCCGGCGCGGTCAGGCCGCGCGCCACCATGTCTTCCGCTACCGCGATGAAATCGTCGAAGCCCACCTGACGGTTCACCCCCTGCGCCGCCTGATGCCAGCCAGGGCCGAACTCGCCGCCGCCGCGGATGCAGGCCAGCGCGAAGGCGCCGCCGCGCTGCAGCCAGTGCGGGCCAAAGTTCTCCACGTAGTAAGGCATCATCGGCACTTCGAAGCCGCCGTAGCCGTACAGCAAGGTGGGCGTGGAGCCGTCCAGCGGCGCGTCGCGGCGGCGCACCACAAAGTACGGGATGCTTTCGCCGTCCGGCGCGCGCGCCTGCCATTGCTCGGCGACGAAATCGGCCGGGTCGAAGGCCTCCGGCTGGCGGCGCAAGCATTCCTGCGCGCCGCTGGCCACGTCCAGCCGGTACAGGCCGGTGGGGGTCAGGAAATCGCTGAAGCTGTAGCACAGAATATCGCTGTCCCAGGGCTGGTCGGCGAACTCGATCACCCCGCCGCTGGGCGTGGGCAGGGCGCGCTCGCGCCAGACGCCGTCCGCCTTGTCGAAAGCCAGCAGCCGGCTTTTAACTTGGTCCAACAGATTGACCACCACGCTGGCGCGCGTGGTCTCCACCGACTCCACCGCCAAGCGCGGCTGCGGCGCCACCAGCAATTGCGCGGCGATCCGCCCCTGCCGCAACGGCTCCAGCGCCACCGCCAGCAAGGCGCCAGCCGGATAGACGGTTCCGGCGGCGTCCCAGTCTTCGGCCAGCTTGACGATCAAATCACCGTGCAGATAAGCCTCCAGCTCGGCCTTGGCCGGCAGCGGCAGCGCCTGGGTTTCCAGTTCGTCGTCGATCAGATGGTAGGTTTTGCTGTAGAAGCTGTCCGAGCACTCAATCAGGTCCAGCGGCGCGCCGTCGGCGTCGAGGAAGCGCCAGGCGGCCACCATCATCGCGTCCTCGCCGGCGGCGAACACCTGGCTCCAGGCATGCCGGCCTTCCTCGCCGCGCTCCACCAGCCACACTTCGCGCGGGTAGCCGGAACGGGTCAGCGGCGCGCCCGGCCAACCGGGGCAGACCCAGGCGCTGTCCGGATCGCGCCAGGCCACATGGCTCTTGCCTTCCGGAAAGCTGAAACCGTCCGGCCGCCAGGTTCCGGCGGCCAGATCGTATTCGCGCGCGATGCCGGCGTCGCCGCCGCCGGCGGTCAGGTGCACCATGGCTTGCAAGGGCGCCAGCGTGCAATGGGACACGCCGTCCAGATACCAGTCCTCGTCGGCGGCCTCGGCCAGCGCGTCGATGTCCAGCACGATCTGCCAGTCCTGCTCGGCGGCGCGGTAGGCCGCCAGCGTGGTGCGGCGGTAAATGCCGCGCGGATGCGCTTCGTCCTGGTGGAAGTTGTACAGCCAGCCGTCGTGCTCGGCGCAGAACGGGATCTGGCGGGTGTCGCGCAGATGGGCGAGGATTTCGTCGCGCAGGCCGGCGAAACGCGGGTCGGCGTCCAGCAGCGCCTGGGCGCGCGCGTTCTGCGCGGCCACCCATTCGGCGGCGGCGGGATCGTCCAGGTTTTCCAGCCAGGCGTGGGGATCGGGAGCGTTATAGTCGGACATCGGCGTCATCACGGTTGCGGATCAATGGCCGCGAGGTTAGCACCCCGCGCCGCCAACGCCAAATGCGCCACACCCGCTGCTCCCGAAGTTCAGACCGCGGTGATCTCCACCCCCTCCCCCCGTAGCTGGCGACAGGCCTGTTCCGGGTCCAGCAGCGCCTCTCCCAGATAGACGCCGGCGGGCGGCGCGTCCGCCCCCAATAAATGCTCAATCTGCAAGACGGCGCCCAAGGCGGTCAAGTGCGACTGCCCCAAGGGATCCGCCAACTGCACGGTTTTTTCGCACGGCCGGCCGGCGGCGTCCTTGCCCGCAACGGCAATGCGGATGCGGTGAGCCGCGCCCGGCCCCGGATTGTAGAGCAGCGCCCGCCGCGCGCTGTTGAACATCGGTCGCGACAGCAGCCGCCATACGCCGCTGCGCACCAGCAAATGCAGCAAGGCGGTGGCTTTGCCGTCGTCGAAACCTATGCGCGCGTCCACCTGCGCGGCCCCGATGATGGCGGGCAAATTCGCTTGATCCGGAGTATCGAAACGGTAAACCCGGTGGCGGCCGCCGGCGCCGAAGTCGGCGGCGTGGCCATCTAGAAAACCGCTGCGCTGAACCCACTCCCCTCGCTCCATAGTGTGGAAAGGCTCGGACAGCCGATCCATGTAGGCAGTGGAGTTGGGCCCCGCCTGATCGGCCATCGCGAACAGGATGTCGATGCCGACGCGCTCGACCTCGGCGATGGCTCTCGCCGCGTCGCGCGCCGCCAGGCTGGCCACGCCGGCCATCCAGGCCGAAGACAGGACCACCGGCGCGCTGGGCCGTCCATGGGCGGCCACGGTCAGCAACGCCTGCTTCAGTCTCTCCGTCCAGCGCGTGACGTCCAGGTAGGCGTGGCCTTGAGTCAGCGCCAGGCGCAGCAGCCGGTCATGCGCATCGTTGACCAAACCGACGATGAGCGCGCCTTTCAGATGCGCCGGCAAGACGGGCGCGTCCACATCCATCGCCATCGCCTCGGCGCCATGCCGCGCCGCCACCGTCTGGGCCGCGTCTAGACGACGGCCGGCGATGACGAGATTGAGATCCGGCCTGCGCCGCGCCAGCAAAGACGCCACTTGCGCCCCCACCACGCCACTGCCACCAACAAGAACAACGCTTGGAGAAGTCATGCCTCACCTCAGTTTTGGTCAATTGACCAATATTTAAACATGAACTTGGTCGTTTGAACAATTAAAATAGCGGCCAGCAATTCCAGGCGATCACGGAGGAGAAAAGATGTCGGCCAAAGGAGAAGAAAGACGCGAGGCGATTTTGCGCGCGGCGATGCGGGTATTGACCCGCGACGGCGGACAGGGCTTCCGCATGCGCGCCATCGCGGCGGAAGCCGAGGTGGGCATCAGCCATGTCCAGTACTACTTCAAGAACATCGACGCGGTGATGGAAGGCGTCATGGTTCGCTATCTGGAAGACTGGGATGAGCTGATGCTGGACGCGCCCGCCAGCCTGGTCGGCGCGCTGGACTTTGTGCTGGCGACACAGCTTCAGCAGGGCGGCTGCGCCTTGCTCTGGGAGCTGTGGGCGCTGTCCAGCCGCAACGAGGCCGCCGACGCGGCGCTCAAGACTTTCTACGCCGGCTATACCGACCGGGTTTGCATGCTGCTGCGCCGCGAGGCTCCGGCGGACGCGCCCGACAGCGTCGTCAGGGAGCGCGCGGTGCTCATCGTCGCCTTGATCGAAGGCCTATCCATCCTGCGCGGCAACGGCCGGGAACAAACGCTGGCGCCGCAAGCCCAGCGCCATGCCGTAGAGGCCGTGCTGGCCTTGACGGCCTTGCCGCTGCCGGCCGCCAAGGCCTAATCCACGCTCCGCGCGGCGGCCTTGAATCGGGCGATAACCTCCGGCGCGGTGCCGCGATTGAAGGCGGCGTAGAGCGCGCTGTCCAGTTGCGCCAGCTTCATGCCGCGCCGCACCAGCGCCGCGTCCAGCCCCAGAGACTTGAGCTTGCTGCGCATGCCGATCTCGGTGGCGGGCAGCAGGTCGCAACGGCCGGACACCAGCTTCTTGACGTTGATGCTGGAATCGGAAGTCGGATCCAATCTCGGAAAGCCTTCCGTCTTCAGATACTCTTGCCGGTAATCCCCCAGCACCACGCACACCGAGTAACGCTTGGCCGCCGTCAGCGTCGGCGCCTGGATATCGCGGCGCGACGCCAACTGATAGAAATACACGTCGGAATCCAACAGCTTGACGGCGAAGTTCAGGTGCTTGAGCCGCTCCCGGGTCTTGGCGATGGGAAAGATCGCCGCGCCCGGCCGGGTCTTGGCTTCCTCGTAGGCGCGCGCCCACGGCACCGTCTCGATGCGCGACGGCGGCAGGCCGAGATGGTCCAGAATGGCCAAAACAGGCGCCACCGCCAGTCCGCCGCTGATCCGGCCATCCGGCCCCACTTCCACATAGGGAGGATCGCCGCTGCTGAACAGCCTCACCTCGTCCAGAGAGCCCGCCAAAGTGCCGCCGCAAGCCAGCGCGGCGCAGCAGGCGCTGAGCCATTGTTTCATCCCGCCTCCTTTTTCCACGCCGCAACTGCTTAATTTATAGCCGCCGGGCTTCCGTTCAGTCGGACAACACCCGTTGCAACGCCTCCACCAGCCGGTCCAGGTCCTCGCGCCGCACCTGCCAGTGGGTGACGATGCGCATCAGCCCGCCTTCGGGCGGATTGGCCTTAACGCCGGCCTGGCGCAACGCGGCCATCAACTCGGCCACGTCGATGTCGGCGGTAAAGCGGAACCAGACCATATTGATGTGCACGTCTTCCAGCTTCACCTCGACGCAGGGCAGCACGGCCAGCCGCTCGGCCAGGTAGCGGGCGTTGGCGTGGTCGTCCTTGAGCCGGTCCACCATCTCGTTCAGCGCCACGATGCCGGGCGCGGCGATGACCCCGGCCTGGCGCATGCCGCCGCCCAACAGCTTGCGGTTGCGGCGCGCGCGGGCGATGAAATCCGCGCGGCCGGCCAGGATGGAGCCCACCGGCGCGGCCAAGCCCTTGGACAGGCAGAACATTACCGTGTCGGCGTATTGGGCGATGTCTCGCGCATCGCAGCCCAAATGGGCCGCGGCGTTGAAAATACGCGCGCCGTCCAGATGCACCGGCACCTGGTGGCGACGCGCCACCTCAGCGCTGGCGGCCATCGCCTCCAAGGGAATCACGCGGCCGTTGCAGTGCGCGTTTTCCAGACAGATCAAGCCGGTCCGCGGCCAGTGGATATCCTCGCCAACGCGGATGCGCTGTTCAATCGCCTCGGGCGACATCACGCCGTCCACGCCGGCGATGGTGCGCAGCTGCACGCCGCCTATCACCGCCGCGCCGCCGGTTTCGTGCCAGACGATGTGGCAGCTCTCTTCCAGAATCACCTCGTCGCCGCGCTGACAGTGGGTGAAGATGGCCAGTTGGTTGCCGAAGTTGCCGGTGGGCACGAACAGCGCAGCCTCCTTGCCCAGCTTCTCCGCGGCCAGTTGTTCCAGCGCTTGCACCGTGGGATCGTCGCCGTAGACGTCGTCGCCCACCTCGGCGTTGAACATCGCCTCGCGCATCGCCGGCGTCGGTTGGGTCACGGTATCGCTGCGCACATCAATCCATTGCATGATTAGCTCCTTCGCTAAGTGGAAATTTCGGGCCCTTGCCGCGGCAAGGTCAGGTAGGCGGCCAAGGCCGCCGCGACGCAGCGCGTCAATTCCGCCTCGTCCGGCGCGTCCTCCAGCGCCAAACCGTGAATCAGGCTGTCCGCCATCCGCAGCAGGCGCGGCGCGCGCTCGGCGGGCAGGCCGCCGCCGGCCAGCCATTCGGCCACGCAGTCCTGCAGCGCCGCGTCCAAGGGATTGTCCTCCGGCGGCGCGTCGAACTGCGGCCACTCGCGCTCCAGCACCCGGTGCAGCCCGGGCGCGGCCAGATGCAGACGCAAGCAAGCGGACACCAAACACTCCAGTTGCGCCTGCCACGGCAGGCCGTCGCTCAGGCGCAAAGCCTCCCGCGCCGTGGCCAGGGTCTCTTCGCCGTGGCGGCTATGCAGCGCCGCCACCAGCGCCTGTTTATTGGGAAAGTACTGATACAAAGAGCCGATGCTCACACCGACCAGTTCCGCCGCCTTATTAGTGGTCAGCCCGGCATAGCCGTCGCGCTCCAGAATGCGAGCAGCCGCCTCCAGAATCGCCGCCACCACGTGGCGGGAGCGGGCTTGGCCGGGTTGTTTTCGGGCTTGCGGAATCATGGGCATGCGGCGGTCCGTAAGGGCGGGAGGCCTGCGCCGCGGCAACGGGGCCTGCGGCGAGAAGACGGCGACAAAGGCTTAGCAGAACACGAGTTTTGCCGGCTGACAAGGGCGGATACATTGAAAGCGACTCCAACCCACCCTGAAAGCGGAACCATGAGCCAAAGCTACGCCTTCTTCGCGCTGCTGCGCGTCCATCCCAACTGGCTGCGCTTGAGCCGGCCCGAACGCCGGCAATTCGAAGCGGAAACCCTGCGTCCGATCTACGCGCGCTATCCGGCGGTGCGCATGCGCTGGTTCGACGCCGAAGCCTTCACCACCCGCTGCAGCGACATCGCGCTCTTTGAAACGGAATCGATCAAGGACTTCTATTACCTGATCGACGCGCTGCGCGACAGCAAACTCGTCACCGAGCCTTATTTCGAGTTCGTCGACATTCTGCCGGCGGTGGAAGACGGCTTCCGCGACTACGACGCGCAGCTGTCCGCGGGCTGAACCACCCGCTCCGCCAGGCCGGGCAATACAAACGGCGACCTTGCGGTCGCCGTGTCGCTGCTGCGGGAGGCCGGGTTATGCCCGGCGAATCCGGCCCGGAACGGCCGGTGGAAACACTCTCAGATTGTCAGCAGTGGCTTAATGGATTCGATACGATTGCTTGATCTCGCTTACGCGGCGCTCGGCCTGTTGAACGGTCAGCGGACTCATGCTCACATGAGCGCCGCAATGGCAGCGCAACACGCTGTCGGGGTGCAGGGACTTGAGATGATGACGGATTTCATGGCCGCATTCCTCGCAGGCGACCACAACGGTGGCGTTGTAATGCTTGTCCAGATCAATATCGAATCTTTGCTGCTTCATGGGAATCTCCCTTGCTGTGACAAAGGCCGGCCGGCCAGAGGAAGAGCAGGAAGCGCTTCATGGCCGACCTGAAATGAAGGATAGCCCCGCCGACGAAAGGTTCCCAGCAATCAGCCACTTAACTGTGGTTTTTTTGACCGTTGGCAAGCCCCGCGTCCATGGCCGACGCACTGGCCAGTTGCCGGGGCTTGCAGTATCCTTCGCCGATTTGATTGTTGACGATTGCAAGCATGGACACCCACAACGCAGATCTGGAACGCCGCTTCGGCGGCATCGCCCGTCTTTACGGGCAGGAGGCGCTGGCCCGCTTCCAGGCCGCCCACGTTTGCGTGGTCGGCGTCGGCGGCGTCGGCTCCTGGGCGGTGGAAGCGCTGGCGCGCAGCGCCATCGGCAAGCTGACTCTGATAGATCTGGACAATATCGCCGAGTCCAACACCAACCGCCAGTTGCCCGCGCTGGACCCCAACTACGGCATGGCCAAGGTCACCGCGCTGGCCGATCGCGCGCGCGCGATCAACCCCGCCTGCCAGGTAATAGAGATCGAGGACTTCGTCACCGAGGATAATCTGGAGCAACTGCTGGGCCAGGGTTACGACTTCATCATCGACTGCATCGACAGCCTGCGCATCAAGACCGCGATGGCCGCCTGGTGCGTGCGCCGTCGCCAGCCTTTCATCGTGTCCGGCGGCGCGGGCGGCCAGACCGATCCCACGCTGATCCGGGTCGCGGACCTGGGCGAGGTCACTTACGACCCGCTGCTGTCCAAGCTGCGCTACAACCTGCGCCGTCACCATCAGTTCAGCCGCGAACCCGGCAAGAAGCTGCACGTTCCCTGCGTGTTCTCCACCGAACAGCTGGTTTATCCGGACACACCGGAACAACAAGCTTGCGACGCGACAGCGGCGCGCGGCCCGCAGGGCCTGTCCTGCGCCGGCTTCGGCGCGGCGATGACGGTCACCGCCAGCTTCGGCCTGGTGGCGGTGGCGCAGGCGCTGAAGCAGCTGGCCAAGCCGCCCAAGGCCAAACGCCACTAGCCTCGGTCCCGGCAACAAAAAAGCACCGCCTTGGCGGTGCTGTTTGCTTTCGGGCGAATGCCTCTTACATGCTCTGGATCTGCTTTTCCAACTTCACCGCGCGGTCGCCCGGCGCCGGGTGGCTGGACAACAGGCTGCTGTCGTTGCCATACAGGTCAGCCAGCTTGCGCAGCGCGGCCGGGCCGCCTTGAACATTGTAGTTGTGACGCTTGAGGAAGCCCACCGAGTAAGCGTCGGCGTCACTTTCCTGAGACTGGGAGAACTGCGCGTTCACCACGGCTTCGGCGAAGCCGCCGAGCTCGGATTCGGACAGGTTGGCGGCCACGGCGTTGCCGCTGCCGGCCGCGCCTTTGCGCGCAGCGGAGGTAGCGTAGGCCAGTTGCATGGCTTTCTTGGTGTGGCCCAGTTTCACGTGGCCGATTTCATGGCCGATGACGAAGCGCACTTCATCGTCGTTCATCTTGTCCATCAGGCCGCTGTACACGCGCACGGTGCCGTCGGCCATGGCGAATGCGTTGACTTCCTTGGTCAGATAAACCTTGAAGTTCAGCTTGGTGCCGTCTTCGCTGTCCAGGCCTTTGACCATCTTGGCCAGGCGCTTGGAGTAGGCGTTGGAGGCCGGAGCCACTTTGTTTTTCTTATCCATTACCACGCTGGATTCGGCCGCCATGGCTTTGACGTCGGCGTCGCTGAGCGTGGCGGATTTCACCAGGTCGGAACCAGCGCTGATCATGGAGCCTAGATCGAAAGCGTGCGCCGGTGCGGAGAAGCAAGCAGCAGCCAGAACTGTCAGAGCGAATGTTTTCATGTTGTCAGTCTCATTTAGTTTACAAATTCAATTTACAAACAAAGCAGACGGATGCTATCCGCTTTGTCCCCGCTTGAAAAGCGATTGGCATAACTACCCGCCATTCCCGATTCACGGTCTCCAAGGCGCTTAACCGGCAAGCCCTTGCCAGCGCAAAGGTTTTTCCGGAACCGAGCTAGCCTGGTGGAGAAGCGGGATACGAATGGTTGTCGCGGAGACGCAACGCATACGAACCATTAGCAGGCTCGCCCCGCTCGCCGGCGCGCAGCGCCGAGCAGGCGTGGTCCTGCAACTCCTCGACCGAGGCGCGGTTGGCGCCGATCAGGCTGGCGCGGCTGCTCAGCAGAATGAAGCCGTCGCGGCCGTCGGCTAAGCGCGTCGCCACCAGCGCCAGGCCGTAGCGCCCCATGTCCAGGCCGGCTTCCGGCAGGCCGGCCGCCAGCGCCTTGAACGGATCCACTTCCGGGCCGCCGTCAGCCTTGGCGGCCAACGTGCGCGCCCAGTAGGCGTGGCCTTGCAACTCCACCGGCAGTTCCCGCCACTCTTCGTTCAGGCTGTCCTTCAGATCGTCCAACTGCTGGCGCACGGTGGCGTCGGTGCAGGAGATGTGGATGTGCAATTGGTTCTGGGTGCGCCCGTATTGGGAGTTGATCGTCAACGACAGCAGTTCGCGCGGGATAGCCCGGCCATAGCGCTGTTCCAGAAAGCTGCGCGCGCGCCAGGCCGCCCCCCAGTAGTCCGGCGCTCTCTCGTTCAGCAATTCCGGGCTTTCGATGCCGCTGAGGCGGACGGTGGGAATCAGCAGGTATTGCAGCCAGCCGTTGCGGTCTTTCAGCACCGCGTAACCGCCGCTCAGGTCCACTTCGGCGCAGGGCGCCGGCTGACCGGCGGCTTGCTGATTGGGCACGCACTGCCGGTTGACGATGTTCCACAAGGCGTCGGAATCGGCCCACAGCAGCGCCGAGTACCCCAAGGCCAACGCGGCCAGCAGGCCGGTGGCGATTTTGCACGTGGTTTTCATGTTTGGATTTTTACTTGATGCCACCTCGCCACTATAGCGAAGCTCGGGGCCTTGAGAACGTGTTTACTATCTCGCGAGCAAGAGCGAGACAAGGCTAAGACAGCTGAGACAGCGGAATGGTCGAGTGGTACATGAGCATTTCGAAGCGGTGCTCGCCGTGCCACGTCTCACGACGCGCAGCAGATCGTAAACAGGTTCTGAGACGAAAAAACCGCCCCTAGGGGCGGTTTGTCGCAGGGGAAAGTCCGGCTCAGGCCAACAGGCAAGAGGACTGGCTCTGCTCGCTGACGCGGCGCAGCGGCGTGGCCTGCTGAGCGCAGCGCGCCTCCGCCTGCGGGCAACGGGTGCGGAACACGCAGCCGGACGGCGGGTTGATCGGGCTGGGCAAATCGCCTTGCAGGATCTGAATCACCTTGGTCTTTTCCAGCTTCGGGTCCGGGATGGGAATCGCCGACAGCAAGGCGCGGGTGTACGGGTGCGACGGCGCGTCGTACAGCGCGGACTTTTCCGCCAGCTCCATTTCGCGGCCCAGATACATCACCAGGATGCGGTCGGAGATGTGTTTGACCACGGCCAGATCATGGGCGATGAAAATCAGCGCCAAACCCATTTCGCGCTGCAACTCCTTGAGCAGATTGATGATCTGCGCCTGGATGGACACGTCCAGCGCCGATACCGGCTCGTCGCAGATGATGAGCTTGGGCTCCAGGATCAGCGCGCGGGCAATGCCGATGCGCTGACACTGGCCGCCGGAGAACTCGTGCGGATAGCGGTTGATCATCTGCTCGCGCAGGCCCACCTTGGCCATCATCGCCTTGACCCGGCGCATCACTTCCTCCGGCCCCAACTCCGGCTTGTGCACGCGCAGCGGCTCGCCGATGATGTGGGCCACGGTCATCCGCGGATTGAGCGAAGCCAGCGGATCCTGAAAGATCATCTGGATGTCCTTGCGCACCGCCAGCCAATCCTTGTCGCTGCCCTTGCGCAAATCCTTGCCCATCCAGACGATTTCGCCGTCGGTGGCGGGAATCAGGTTCAGGATGGCGCGGCTGAGCGTGGATTTGCCGCAGCCGGATTCGCCCACCACGCCCAGGGTTTCCCCGGCGTAGAGGTCGAAGCTGACGCCGTCCACCGCCTTCAGGGTTTTCTTGGGGCTCCACGGCCAGCTGTCGTTGCCCTTGACCTGGAAGTGCACTTTGACGTCGCGCACCGAGAGAATGGCCTGTTTGGCTTGTTCAGACATGGGCCACCTCCTGGGCTGCTTGCGCCAGCTCGACGGCCGGCTTGTGACAGGCGCGGATCACCTGCGGATTGTGGCTGCTGGCCTGCAGCAGCGGCAGTTCGTCGGCGCAACGCTCGGTGCTGTGCTGGCAACGTTCGGAGAACGGGCAGCCCTTGGGCATGTGCGCCATATTGGGCGGGTTGCCGGGAATGCTGACCAGCTCGCTGCCGTCGTGGTCCAGCCGCGGCAGCGCGCCCAGCAGGCCGATGGTGTAAGGATGGCTGGGGTGGTAGAAGATACTGTCGGCGTCGCCGTATTCCATCACCCGGCCGCCGTACATCACCATCACTTTTTCGCACAGGCCCGCCACCACGCCCAAATCGTGGGTGATCATGATGATGGAGGTGCCGAAGTCGCGCTGCAGATCCTTCAGCAGAGTCAGGATTTGCGCCTGCACCGTCACGTCCAGCGCGGTGGTGGGTTCGTCGGCGATCAACACTTCCGGCTCGCACAGCAGCGCCATCGCTATCATCACCCGCTGGCGCATGCCGCCGGAAAATTCATGCGGATACATATCCACGCGGCGCGCCGCCTCCGGAATGCGCACCGCTTCCAACAGCTCGATCGCGCGCTTCTTGGCCGCGCGCCGGCTCATGCCCTTGTGCAGTTCCAACACCTCGGTCATCTGCCGCTCCACCGTCAGGTAGGGGTTGAGCGAGGTCATTGGGTCCTGGAAGATCATGGACACGCGGTCGCCGCGGATGGCGTTCAGTTCCGGCGCGCCCATGGTCAGCAGGTCTTTACCGTGAAACAGCACTTCGCCGCTAGTGGAACCGTTGCGGGCCAACAGCCCCATGATGGACAACACAGTCTGGCTCTTGCCGGAGCCGGACTCGCCGACGATGCCCAGGGTCTGGCCTTTGTCCAGTTCGAAGCTGACGCCGTTGACGGCGTTGACCATGCCGTCGTTGGTCTGGAACTGGACCCCGAGATTGCTGACTTTCAAAATGCTCATAGTGGTTCTACCTCGGGCTCATCGATCTTTCGGGTCCAGCGCGTCGCGCAGGCCGTCTCCGATATAGTTGGCGCAGTACAGCGTCAGCGACAACATGCCGGCGGGGAACAACAGCTGCCAGGGCTGGGTTTCCATGGTCTTGGTGCCGTCGCCGATCAAGACGCCCCAGCTGGTCATCGGCTCTTGCACGCCCAGGCCCAGGAAGGACAGCACCGATTCGGTCAGAATCACCCCCGGCACCGTTACCGTAGTGTAGATCACCACAATGCCCAGCAAATTGGGCACGATGTGGCGGGCGATGATGGTGGCGGTGGACACGCCGATGGCGCGCGCGGCCTCCACGTACTCCTTGGACTTGATCGACAGCGTCTGGCCGCGCACCACGCGCGCCATGTCCATCCAGCCCAGGATGGTGATGGTCAGCACCACAAGATAAAACTCGCGGCCCAGCAGGGTCACCATCAGGATGGCGATCAGCAGATAGGGCACCGCGTACATCATGTCCACGATGCGCATCATCAGGTTGTCTATCTTGCCGCCGAGGAAGCCGGCGCTGGCGCCCCACAACACGCCTATGATCACCGCGGCGACGGTGGCCAACGCGCCCACCATCAGCGAGATGCGGCCGCCTATCAGGGTGCGCACCAGCAGGTCGCGGCCCAGATCGTCGGTGCCGAACCAGTGCATGCCCTGCCAGGTGGGCGCCAGGCTGATGGCGTCCCAGTCGGTGTCGTCATAGGTATGGGGCAGGAACATCGGTCCAAAGATGCAGGCCAGCACGATCAGCGACAGGATGATCAGACTGACCACGGCCGCGCGATTGCGGAAAAAGCGGATGCGCGCATCGCGCCACGGGCTGCGGCCTTCTACGGCGGCATCGTCCAGACGGGTCTCCAGCGCGATCGCCGCTTGCTTCTGTTTGCTTCTCAACATGGGAAATCCTTCGCGGTCACGCGCGTCAGTAGCGAATCTTGGGGTCGAGGAAGGCATAAGCCAGGTCGACCAGCAGATTGAGCAGCACGGCAATCACAGTCACCAGCACCACCAGGCCCAGCACCAGCGTGTAGTCGCGGTTGGCCGCGCCGTTGACGATGAGCTTGCCCAGGCCGGGCAGCGAAAAGATGGACTCGGTGACCACGGCGGAGGTGATGGAGGAGATGGTCAGCGGCCCCAGCAGCGTCACCACCGGCATCAAAGCCGGCTTCAAGGCGTGGCGGACGATGATGGTGCGCATCGGCAGGCCCTTGGCGCGCGCGGTGCGGATGAAGTTGCTGCCCAGCACCTCAATCAGGCTTCCGCGCATCACCCGGCCTATGGTGGCCACGTTGATGAAGGTCAGCAGCGCCACCGGCAGAATCATGTAGCGCGGATCGAAATCGTTCCAGCCGCCGGACGGCAGCCATTGCAGCGTAACGGCGAAGATCAGCACTAGCACCGGCCCGATGATGAAGGACGGGAAGGCGCTGCCCATATTGCTGATCAGCATCACCAGATAATCCACCACGCTGTTCTGACGCAAGGCGGCGACGATGCCTAGCGCCACGCCTATCACCAGCGAGATCAGGATGGCGCTGCCGCCAATGGCCGCCGACACCGGCAACGCCTTGGCCACCAGGTCGTTGACGCTCCAGTCCGAATAACGGAAGGAGGCGCCCAGATCGCCTTGCAGCAGGCTCTTCAGGTAGTACAGATATTGCTGCCACAGGGGCAGGTCGAGATGGTATTTGGCCTGCAAATTGGCCAATACCGCCTCGGAAACTTTGCGCTCCCCGTCAAAGGGGCCGCCAGGGGTCATGTGCAGCAGCAGATAACAGACGGTGATGACGGCCAACACGGTGGGGATCGTCAACAGTACGCGTCGTAAAGTGTAGGACCACATTGCAAATTACTCCGACTCGCCGCGCCCGACGCGAGCCGGCGCGATGCGCGGGCTGCGGACGGACCAACGGCGATTGACACCGACAGTCACGGGCGGGCGCCGTTTGCCACGGCCGCCCGCTCAACACATCGGGGTTGCCCCCGTTTTCAGATCAGAGCCAGACGCGCGTCCGCCCGCGCGCCTCCGGTCCCGCGCGGGACTGGAGGCGTTCAGGCGTCGGCGCGGGGCCGGCGATCAATGCTGGATGATGTAGAGTTCCTTGCTGCGGTAGCGATCCACCGGGTTCTTCAGCGAGTAGCCGCCCACATACGGTTTCACCAGGCGCGGCAGCGTGTACTGCAACACCGGGATCATCGGGTAGTCGTCCATCACCAGCTTGGTGGCCTGTGTCAGCAATTGGGTGCGCTTGGCCTGATCGGTGCTTTCATTGCCCTGCTTGATCAACTCTTCCGCTTTCTTGTTGCAGTTGAAGTTGTCGTTCTGGGTATTGCCGCACTGAACCAGCGCCAGGAAGGTGGTGGCGTCGTTATAGTCGGCCAGCCAGCCGTTGCGCGCCACCTGGTAGTCGCCGTCGTGGCGTTTCTTCAGGAAGACTTTGAACTCCATGTTTTCCATGGAGGTGTTGAAGCCCAGCTTGCTCTTCCACTCGGAGGCCACGAAGATGGCCATCTTCTTGTGGTAGTCGCTGGTGTTGTAAGACAGCTTGAGCGTGGTGCCCGGCTTGACGCCGGCCTGGGCCAGCAGCTTCTTGGCCTCGTCCACGCGCTTGGCCATCGGCCATTGCGCCCAGTCGTAGCTGGTGGGCAGGCCGCCGTGCACGCCCTTGACCATCACGCTGTAGGACGGCAGTTGGCCGTCGCCGGTGATTTTCTTGGCCATCAGATCGCGGTCCACCACCATGGACAGCGCCTTGCGCACGCGCACGTCCTTCAGCAGCGGATCCTTGTTGTTCAGGCTGTAATAGCGCAGGCCCAGGATAGTGGAAGTTTTCAGGTCCTTGGGCATGGAGCTCTTGAGCTTGTCGAAGCTGCCCGGCGGGATCTCATAGGTCATGTCGGTCTGGCCGGACTGATACAGCTTCTGATCCGCGTTCTGGTCTTCGATCGGCAGGAAGCTGACGCGGGTCAGTTGCACGTTCTTGGCGTTCCAGTACTGCGGGTTTTTCTCGATCACCACCTTGCTGTTGACTTGCCAGTCTTTCAGCACGAAGGGGCCGTTGCTGACCATCTTGCCCGGCTTGACCCAGTCTTTGCCGAACTTGTCGATCACCGCCTTGGGCGCGGGGCCCAGTTGGGCGTTGGACATCAGTTCCGGCAGGTAGGACACCGGGAAGGCGGTATCCACTTGCACGGTGTATTTGTCCAGGGCCTTGACGCCGATGGCGGTCACCGGCTTCTTGCCGGCCACGATGGCCTCGCCGTTTTGGAAGAAGATGCCGAAGGTGCCGGCGTAGGGAGCGGCCAGCTTGGGATCCACCAGCCGGCGGATGCCGTAGACGAAATCGTCGGCGGTGACGCCGCTGCCGTCGGACCATTTGGCGTTCTTGCGCAGCTTGAACACCCAGGTAGTGGGCGCGGTCTGTTTCCAGGATTCGGCCACGCCGGGCTGGAGCTTGCCTTCGTTGTCGGTGGCGGTCAGGCCTTCGAACAGGTCATGAGTAATGATGTTGGCGGGCACGCCCTCCACCACCATCGGGTCCAGCGATTCCGGTTCGGAGCCGTTGGAGCGCACCAGTTCCTGCTTGGCGGCCAGTTTGGTGCCCGGCGGCACGATGGCGGCCAGGGCCGCGCCGGAAGTCAAGGCCAACGCCACGGCGGCCGCGATTGTCTGTAGCGATTTCTTATCAGCCATCTCGCCTACTCTCCTAAGTATTGTCGATCCCGTCGATATCGCGGGACGATCAGAATCTTCACTCGATTGTATCCAGAGTGGTTGGCGGCCATTATGCGCTGAGGATTTTGAATACTTCAAGTGCTAAGCACGACGCCACGGCGAGCGATTTAACGTTTTAGTCGCAAATTGACTATCCTTGCCCGCATTAGCTGCCACAGCCTTCTGATTTCGCGATGTTTTTTCACTTTACTCGTCATGGCATTCTAAAAATTATTGGCTCTCATACACATTGCTCATGGCTAGGCAGAATAAGCCTATACAATTAATCCAAAGACATATCAACGTAATCTAATTTTCTGTTTGGCGGCTTTTTCCAAAATCATTAACGCTTTTGCGCTTGGCGAAAACGGAGGGGCTTGAGTAAGCTCGACCCGTCGCATGCCGCGCGCCGCGCCGGCTCCCCGGCCGCATCCCCTGGCGTCCAGACCGCGCCGCCAACGCATCTTACTGATCCGCAAGGCTTATTCAGCCCTATCATTCCAATGAGCGGACGGAGTCCGGCCCGGTCTCCCGGGCCGCGCGATCGGCGACGGAGGAACGCCCTGGAAACGCGGCCCGTCGCCGGACTCATGTCCGCGGCAAGCGGCGACGCCGACATGCGCCGACAGGTATCGATGGGACGACGCCTGGCATCCACACGGCGGGTTAGGCGCCCGCCCCAAGAGCGAGAATAAAAGATGAAGAAACGAGTCGTTGCAAGCGCTGCCGCGCTTGCTCTGGCTGCAACCGGTCTGGCCGGCTGGTATGGCTCCAGAACGACCGCGGCAGCAGCAAAAACCGCGGCGCGACCGCCGGTTGCCGTTGGCATCGCCAAAGTGGCGGCGGAGGACCTGCCGATAGAGCTGAACGCCACCGGCAATGTCACCGCCATTGAAAAGGTGGAGGTCAAGCCGCAGGTGTCCGGCGTGGTGGCCAAAGTCCATGTCAAGGAAGGCCAAAACGTGGTGCCGGGCCAATTGCTGTTCACGCTGGACGCGGCGGCGGAAACCGCCCAGTTGAAAAAGGCCCAGGCGCAGATGCTCAGCGATCAGGCGCAGCTGAAAAACGCCGAACGCGACCTGGCGCGCAGCCGCGACCTGCTGGTCAAGAACTTCGTTTCGCAAAGCGTGGTGGACGCCAATCAATCCAAGATGGACGCGCTCAGCGCCACCGTCGCCGCCGATCGCGCCCAGGTGGACGCGGCGCGGGTGGCGCTGGACTACAAGACGCTGCGCGCCTCCATCGGCGGGCGCATCGGCGTGATCGGCGTCTATCCGGGCACCCTGGTGCAGCCAGGCATGACCGCGGCGATGCTGACCATTACCCGCATTCATCCGATCAACGCCACCTTCACCCTGCCTGAACGCGAGCTGGGCGCGGTGCGCGCCGCCCAGACCGCCGGCAAACTGCTGGTGCGCGCCACGCTGCCGGACAGCGGCGACAAGGTGGACGGCAAACTGGTCTTCATCGACAGCGCGGTGGACAGCGCCAACGGCACGCTGACGCTGAAGGCCGAATTTTCCAATCAGGACGGCAAGCTGTGGCCGGGCCAGTTCGTCACCGTCTCGCTGGGCGCCGGCCGTTACCAGCAGGCCACCACCATCCCGGTGGCGGCGCTGCTGACCGGGCCGGACGGCAAATTCAGCTACGCGGTGCAGGCCGACGGCAGCGTCAAGCGCGTGTCGGTGGAACTGCTGGCCATCCATAAGGAAAGGGCCGTCGTCAAAGGGCTAAGCGTCGGCGAGGCCGTGGTGTCCAACGGGGGCCTCAATCTGCGCCCCGGCGACAAGGTGCGCGCGGCCGCGGCTGGCCCGGCCAGCGGAGGCCAGTGATGCAAATCTCCGAACTCTGCATCCGCCGTCCGGTGATGACGGTGCTGCTGTGCCTGTCGCTGGTGGTGGCCGGCCTGATCGCCTATCAAAAACTGCCGATCGCCGCGCTGCCCAGCTTCGACACCCCCACCATCAACGTCTCCGCCAGCCTGCCCGGCGCCAGCCCGGACAGCATGGCCTCCTCGGTGGCCGCGCCGCTGGAGAAGCAGTTTTCCACCATTCCCGGCATCGCGGTGATCAGCTCGTCCAGTACCCTGGGAAGTACCTCCATCACGCTGGAGTTCGACAACGACCGCAATATCGACCTGGCGGCGGTGGACGTACAGGCGGCGCTGCTGCGCGCGCAGCGCTCGCTGCCGACGGAAATGACCTCGATGCCGTCCTACCGCAAGGTCAACCCGGCGGATTCGCCTGTGCTGCTGCTGGCGCTCAATTCGCCGGCGATGTCGCTGTCCGATCTCAACGACTACGCCGAGAACTGGATCTCGCCCAATATCGCCACCCTCAAGGGCGTGGCCCAGGTCAACATCTTCGGCCAGAAGCGTTTCGCGGTGCGGATCAAGGCCGATCCGGGCAAGCTGGCCTCGCGCAATCTGACGCTGGACGACGTGGCCGCCAGCATCCGCGCCGCCAACGTCAACACCCCGGTGGGCACGCTGGAGGGCAAATCGCAGTTGATGACGGTGGAAGCCAACCGCCAGCTGCAAAACGCCGCCCAGTTCGCCAATCTGGTGATCGCCAGCCGCAACGGCCTGCCAGTGAGGCTGTCCGACGTGGCCTCGGTGGAAGACAGCGTGGAAAACCTCAAGACCGGCAGCTGGGTCAACGGCGAGCGCTCCATCGTGCTGGCGGTGATGCGCCAGAGCGACGCCAACACCGTGGCGGTGGTGGACGCCATCCGCAAGGAGCTGCCGCAGTTGCAGGCGCAGCTGCCCGGCTCGGTGCGGCTGAACCTGCTCAACGACCGCTCGCAGTCCATCCGCGAAGCCATTCACGACGTCAAGCTGACCCTGCTGCTCACCATCGCGCTGGTGATCATGGTGATCTTCATGTTCCTGCAGCGCATGGCGGCCACGGTGATTCCGGCGCTATCGCTGCCGATCTCGCTGATCGGCACCATAGGGCTGATGTATTGGCTGGGCTACAGCCTGGACAATATCTCGCTGCTGGGCATCACGCTGGCGGTGGGCCTGGTGGTGGACGACGCCATCGTGATGTTGGAAAACATCGTCCGTTACATCGAAGAGGGCTTGTCGCCGATGGAGGCGGCGCTGAGGGGCTCGCGTGAAATCGCCTTCACCATCGTGTCGATTTCGCTGTCGCTGGTGGCCATCTTCATCCCCATCTTCTTCATGCAGGGCGTGATTGGCCTGCTGTTCCACGAATTCGCCGTGGTGGTGTCGCTGGCGGTGCTGGTGTCTGCGGCGGTGTCGCTGACCCTGATCCCCCTGCTGTCCTCGCGCTTTCTCCGCGCCGATTCGGTTGGACACCAGGCCCGGCGCGGCCGGCTGGCCGCCGCGCTGGAGGGCGGTTTCGACGCGGTGCTGGCCGGCTATCGCCGCACGCTGGATCTGGCGCTCAAGCATCGCCGGCTGACCCTGGCCGGCGCGCTGTCCACCTTCGTACTGACCGCGCTGATGTTCAACGGCATTCCCAAGGGCTTCTTCCCCACCGAAGACACCGGCCAGATCATGGCCAGCACCGAGGCGGCGCAGGACATCTCCTACGACGCCATGCTCAAACTGCAGCAACGCGCCGCCGCCATCACCCAGGCCAACCCCAACGTCGCCTTCGCCACCTCATCGCTGTCCGGCGGCAACACCGGCCGCATGTTCATCCAGCTCAAGCCGCGCGGCGAACGCGCCAAGCTGGATCCGACGATGGAAAGCCTGCGCCGCGACCTGCGCGCGGTGCCTGGGCTCAGCGTCTACCTGAACCCGACGCAGAACCTGCGCCTGGGCGGCCGTCAGAGCAAGAGCCGCTACCAGTACACCTTGCAAGGCATACAGGCGGAGAGCCTGAACACCTGGTCCGACAAGCTCTTGCAGCGGATGCAAGTCGATCCCATCTTCCGCGACGTCACCAGCGACTCCCAGCTCAAGGGCCTGCAAGCCAAGCTGAACATAGACCGCGACAAGGCCAACCTGCTGGGCGTGGACATCCAGAGCATACGCAGCGCGCTGTACAGCGCCTTCGGCGAGCGGCAGATTTCCACCATCTACACCCCCAGCGACAACTATCAAGTGATCCTGCAGGCGGACGACCCGTTCAAGGTCAACGAGTTCGACCTCTCGCGGCTGCGGGTGCGCGCCGCCGACGGCCAACTGGTGCAGCTGTCCAGCATCGCCTCGGTGGAGCGCACCGTCGGCCCGATCTCGGTCAACCATCAGGGCCAGTTGCAGGCGGTGACGCTGTCCTTCAACCTGGCGCCCGGCATCCCGCTGAGCCAGGCGGACCAACACTTGCGCCAGCTCAAAGAGCGCATCGCCCTGCCCGCGTCCATCGCCACCAGCTACAGCGGCGACGCCGCCGCCTTCGAGGAAACCCAGGGCAGCCAAATCCTGCTGCTTGGCATCGCGGTGGCGGTGATCTACGTGCTGTTGGGGGTGCTGTACGAAAGCTATATCCACCCGCTGACCATTCTGTCCGGCCTGCCCTCCGCCGCCATCGGCGCGCTGGGCACGCTGATGCTGTTCGGCCAGGAACTGACGGTGATCGCCAGCATCGGCATCCTGATGCTGATCGGCATCGTCAAAAAGAACGCCATCATGATGATCGACTTCGCGCTGGAAGCGCAGCGCAAGCAGGGCATGTCGCCGGAGCAGGCCATCCACGCCGCCTGTCTGCTGCGTTTCCGGCCCATAATGATGACCACCTTGGCGGCCTTGATGGGCGCTTTGCCCATTGCGCTGGGCCTGGGCGCCGGCGCCGAGTTGCGGCAGCCCCTGGGCCTGGCGGTAGTGGGAGGCCTGGTGTTCTCACAGGTGGTCACGCTCTACATCACCCCGGTGCTCTATCTGTACTTCGACGCGCTGGCTCAACGCCACGCCGCCTGGCGGGAAAAACGGCGCGCGCTGCGCGCCTGACGCGACAAGGCCCGCGCCGGACTCCGGCGCGGGCCTTGCTCTAAAAATCTCGTGAGCAAGAGCGAGACAAGGCAACAACGAGCGAAAAAGCAGAATGTATAAGTGGTACATGAGCACTTTAAGCCGCGTCCTCCTTGCAATCCGCCTCTAGCCGGGCATAATGCAATCATTGCTATCAAACACAGGGAGGCAGGCCATGGCCAATCTGATCGTGCGCAATATCGACGATGAAGTCGCCGCGGAGCTCAAGCGTCGCGCGGCGGCCCACGGCGTCAGCGCCGAAGCCGAGCATCGCCGCATTCTGCGCAGCGCCTTGCTCGCCCAACCCAAACGCCGCAGCTTTGCCGAAGTCCTGGCCAATATGCCCGACGTGGGCGAAGACGCCGACTTCGAACGCAGCCGGGAATAGGCCGTGTATCTGGTGGACACCAATATCGTCAGCGAGGCTCGCAAAGGCGGCAAAGCCAATGCAGGCGTGCTCGCCTTCTGGCGATCGGCGGACGCGGACAGCCTCTATCTGTCCGCCATCAGCGTGGGGGAAATTCGCCGCGGCATAGAGAATCTCAAGCATCGCGGCGACCTCAAGCAGGCCGGCCTGCTGGAACAATGGCTGGACACCATCACCCAGGAATTTTCCCAACGCATTCTGAACTTCGATGCCGATTGCGCCCAGGTATGGGGCAAGTTGATGTCCCCTCATCCCCAGAACGCCGTCGACAAGCAAATCGCCGCCATCGCGCTGATCCACGACCTGACGATCGTGACCCGCAATAGCGGCGATTTTGCCGGCACCGGCGTCAAACTATTGAATCCGTTCAACCCGATCTAAAAAACTCAGCCCTGACGCAAACGCTTGAGCGCCTCCTCGGCGTCGCGCGGCGCGCGCTTATCCGGGCAGGCCAGGTCGCGCAGCGAACGGCGCAGCTTGTCGTCATGTTCGATCTTGCGCCACACCGCCTTGTTGGAGCGGATCCAGTTTTTATCGATGCTGTTGCCAAAAGCGTAGGCGCGGTAGCTGCCCTCATTGCACAGCAGGCCCTCGAAGCTCAAATTCTCCGCGCCGGCCGGGCTCTTCACCCGCACGATCATCCGCACCACGCCGTCCTCGCCCGCGCTCAGCGTCTTGGCGTCGACGAAATACTGGTTGGTCTGCAGATTATCTGTGCTCACGGCGATCCAGTCCGGTTGCGCCGGATACGGCGGCAACTGGTAATCGCCCTCCTGCCACGGCACCTCCGGCGCGAAATCGATGTTCTTCTTGATTTTGTTGTCGGCCAACGCCGGCTGCGCGGCGCAAAGGGCCAGCACGATGATGGCGGCAAAGGTCTTCAAATCACTACTCCTCGTTCAGCGCGCCGGGGCCGCGCTTGGCTGGCCCGGGCGCAAAGTGAAACGGCGACGGCCGGTTTCCCTGCCGGCCAAGCCCCAACTCAACTCCGAAAACTGCATATCGCCGCGCGCCGACACCGTCAGCAGCATGGACGCGCGGGTGCCGTAGTCGCGGCCTTTGATGAAGATGGGCGACAATACCCGCTCCAGCGCGGAGCCGATGCGGGTGTTCGGCAACTGTCCCGGCGGTGCCGGCGTGCCGTCGGACAGGGCGACGAAAGCCTGATCCTCGGTGGGCACGCGCTGAAACTCGCGCAAATATTCAGCCAGCCGCTCGCTCTTGAACCACGGCGTGTCCAGCGTGGCGTTGGACAAGGTGTGGATGCCCGGCGTCACCCGGGCGATCTGGCCGCCGCGGCTGTGGAAATGAAACAGGTCCGAGGTATAGCCGAACAGCAGGTTAAACGGCGCGTAGCGGCCTTGCTCGGCGCGCAGCCAATCGGCGAAGGCGAACGGATCCTCGTCGCCGGCGACGAAACGCTCCACCAGCTCCCCGCGCGAGCGTTCCGCTTTGACCGGATGGCCGTCGCGGATATTGGTCACCGCGGCAATGCGCCCTCGGCCGTCCACCATCAGCCAGCTGCCGCCGGACTCGGCGTCGCGGCCGCCCAGCGTATTCTGATATTGCGGCCACCAATCCAGCGGTTCGGTCGGACGCGCATAGTATTCGTCCCGGTTGGCCAGCAACACCAGCTGGCCCAGTCCGGGGGTCTTGTAGGCAAAAGCGATCACGCACATGATGAAGACCGATTTGAGGATGGCTTGGCGACTCGCGTAAACTTAGGGTTTAGGGAGCAGCCACGGACAGTTCCGACCAGGCCTGTATTCCGCTCAATGTCCGCCGCGCGTTGGCGATGCGGCCTCGAACGGATTCCAAGCGGCCGGGCTTCTCTCCATTGTAACTGATAAGGCTGAGGAAGCCGGACCATGAATTTCGACAAAACCATAGACCTCTCCGGCCTCAACTGCCCGCTGCCCATCCTGCGCGCCAAGAAGGCGCTGGCGGAAATGGACAGCGGCGCGGTGCTGGAGGTGATCGCCACGGACCCCGGCGCGCCCAAGGACTTCGAAGCCTTCTGCCGTCAGACCGGCAACGCGCTGTTGACCTCGGACACCACGGCGGAAGGCAAATTCCGCATGGTGCTGAAACGGAAATAACCCCGATGGCTCAGAGCCTGTTTACAAGCTCGCAAGCAAAGGCGAGACAGCGCGATAGCGGCTGAAGAAGCGGAATGTATACACAGTACATGAGCATTTTGAAGACGCACTCACCGTGCCACGTTTCACGACACGCAGCAACTTGTAAACAGGTTCTTTTTGGCCGCCGCCTTTTTCATCGCTACCCGCAGGCAAGACCATGACGCAAACCCTGACCCTGATCCGCCCCGATGACTGGCATCTTCACCTGCGCGACGGCGCGGCGCTGGCCGCCGTATTACCCGACACCTGTCGCCAGATGGGCCGCGCCATCATCATGCCCAATCTCAAGCCGCCGGTGACCACCGTGGACGCCGCGGCCGCCTACCGCGAGCGCATCCTGGCCGCGCGCCCGGCCGGCAGCCGCTTCGAGCCGCTGATGACGCTGTACCTGACCGACAACACCTCGCCGGCGGAAATCCGCAAGGCCAAGGCCAGCGGCTTCGTCCACGCGGTCAAGCTCTACCCGGCCGGCGCCACCACGAATTCGGACTTCGGCGTGTCCGACGTCAACAAAGCCATGCCGGCGCTGGAAACCATGGCCGAAACCGGCCTGCCGCTGCTGGTTCACGGCGAAGTCACCGACCCGGCCATCGACGTGTTCGACCGCGAGGCGGCCTTCATCGCGCAGGTGTTCCAACCCTTGCTGGCCAAACTGCCCTCGCTGCGCGTGGTGTTCGAACACATCACCACCCGCGACGCCGCCGAATACGTGGCCGCCGCGCCGGACAACGTCGCCGCCACCATCACCGCCCACCACCTGCTGATGAACCGCAATGCGCTGTTCGTCGGCGGCATCCGCCCGCATCATTATTGCCTGCCGGTGCTCAAGCGCGAGCTGCACCGCCAGGCGCTGCTCAAGGCCGCCACCAGCGGCTCCGCCAAGTTCTTCCTCGGCACCGACAGCGCGCCGCACGCGCGCCACGCCAAGGAGAGCAGCTGCGGCTGCGCCGGCATGTACACCGCCAACGCCGCCATCGAGCTGTACGCCGAGGCCTTCGAGGCGGCCGGCGCGCTGGACAAGCTGGAAGCCTTCGCCAGCCTCAACGGCCCGGCCTTCTACCGTCTGCCGGTCAACGCGGAGCGCGTGACCCTGGCCAAGCAAGCATGGACGGTGCCGGACGCGTTGCCCTACGACGGCGACGCGCTGGTGCCGCTGCGCGCCGGTGAAAGCATGGCCTGGAAACTGCTGGACTAAGAACCATGGCGAACAACACCTGGCCCCAGCGCCGGAGTGTTGTTCGCCATGCCGCCTCAATCATCGCGGGTCAGCACTTCCAACAGCTCGATCTCGAACAAGAGATTGGAATTGGGCTTGATGCGGGCACCGATCTGGCGCTCGCCGTAAGCCAGGCGCGCCGGCACGTACAGCCGGCGCTTGCCGCCCACCTTCATGCCCATCAACCCCTGGTCCCAGCCTTTGATCACGCGGCCGGTGCCGATCACACACTGGAACGGCCTTCCCTTCGCGTAGGACGAATCGAACTCGGTGCCGTCCTCCAGCCAGCCGGTGTACTGCGTGGTGATCAAGGCGCCCTTGACCACCTCCTTGCCTGCGCCCTCCACCAGATCGGTGATTTGCAGTTCATCGCTCATCTTGCTTCCTCGCCTTTTAATCCGCCGCGGATGATAGCCGACTCGCCCCGTCGCGACGAGCCCGACTCGCCGACCAGCGCCGTTGTCGCGCGTAAAACTTTTTCTACAAATACATTAATCATTAAATGCAATTCAAATACTGCAAGGGCAAACTTTCCCATTTGACATACATCATGACAAATCAGTAGGATGCAAACACTTGAGAACGGCTGGTCCAATACAAAATAGCCGTCGGAGAAATAGCAGGAGCCGTTGGGTCAACTCCCATGAGTACGCGTGACCGACGGGCCAGGAGAAACCCTATGTTGCTGGATTTGCCATGGCAGGACCTGAGCGCCATCTTTGCGGCGGTCACCATTGCTTACGTGATTTTCGGCGTGGCCGGTTTCGGCACCGCCCTGGTCGCCAGCCCGGTGCTGGCCATTTTCATCCCGGTATCCAAGATCGTGCCGTTGCTGGCGCTGATGGACATGTTCGCCGCCTTCAGCAATATCCTGCGCGACGGCCGCAAGGCGGACCTGGGCGAACTGAAACGCCTGATTCCGCTGATGGTGGCCGGCAGCCTGATCGGCGCCGCCATCTTGCTGAAAACACGGCCGGACGCGCTGCTGCTGGCTTTGGGCGTGTTTGTGGTGGCTTATTCTCTTTATTCGCTCAGCGGCCTCAGTCCCAAGCGGCAATTCCAGCCCCGCGCGGCGGTCCCCTTCGGCCTGGTGGGCGGCGTGTTCAGCGCGCTGTTCGGCAGCGGCGGCTTCATCTACGCCATTTACCTATCCGGCCGCATCGAACAAAAAGAACACTTGCGCATCACCCAAACCACGCTGATCGGCCTGAGCACCCTGACCCGGGTCGTGCTGTTCGCGCTGGCCGGCGTCTATATGGATGCCTCCCTGCTGCTGCTGGCGCTGATTCTGGCGCCGGCCATGCTGTGCGGGGTGTTTGCCGGCCGCCACATCACCCTGCGGCTGACACGTGAACAATTCATCCGGGTGATCAATACCGTCGTCCTGTTTTCCGGCATCGTCCTGCTAGGCCGTTACTTCAGCCACTGAGAATGTGTTTACGCTCTCGCAAGCCAAGGCGAGATCAGGTGAAAACCGCTGAGAAAGCGGAATGTACAGATGGTACACGAGCATTTCGAAGGGGTTTCCAACGCCGTATCGCCAATGCGCAGCGATCGTAAGCAGATGCTGAGCGGCCCCCACTACGCAATACCGCTGTAGCCATCCCCCGGTCGCGACCACGCGCGGCCGCGCTCATGGCGCCGATTCTCTCATCCCTGACGGGAGGGCCCGCTGTCGCCCGCAGTCCGGGAGTGTGTTTGCTGCTCTTACAATGATGAGGAGTGCCAAGTGAATCATGCTGCATTGAACGAAATGATGACGCCGGAAGAGTATCTGGCCAGCCTCAACGACGGCCGCGAAGTTTACATCTACGGCCAGAAGGTGGCGGACGTCAGCCGGCACCCGGCTTTCCGCAACAGCGCCTACTCGATGTCGCGGCTGTACGAGGCGCTGCACCACCCGGACAGCCAGGAGCTGATGACCGACATCGACCCGGAAGGCTATCGCACCCACCGCTATTTCATGCCCAGCCGCTCCTGTGAGGACTTGCTCAAGGCGCGCGACGCCATTGCCCACTGGTCGCGGCTGACTTATGGCTTCATGGGCCGCACCCCGGACTACAAGGCCGGTTTCACCGCCACGCTGAAATCCGACCCCCATCTGTACGCGCCATTCCACGACAACGCGCTGAACTGGTATCGCCAGAGCGCGCGCAAGGTGCTGTTCCTCAACCATGTGCTGGTGAACCCGCCGGCGGGCCGCGCCCGCGCCGCCTCGGAGATGCGTGATCTTTACCTGCACGTGGAGAAGGAAACCGACGCCGGCATCATCGTGCGCGGCGCCAAGATGGTGGCCACCAGCGCCGCCATCTCCAACGCCACCTTCGTCGCCCAGAACAGCGCCGCCCAATACCAGCCCGGCGGCGAGGAGGACTTCGCGCTCTGCTTCATCCTGCCGATGAACGCGCCCAACCTCAAAATCATCTGCCGCCGCTCCTACGAAGCCTCGGCGCTCAGCCCATTCGACAATCCGCTGTCCAGCCGCTTCGACGAAAACGACTCGGTGCTGATCTTCGACGGCGTGTTCGTGCCCTGGGAAAACGTGCTGATCTACCGCGATATCGAGCGCGCGCGCAGCTTCTATTCCGCCTCCGGTTTCCTCAACCGCTACCCGCTGCAATCCGGCACCCGGCTGGCGGTCAAGATGGACTTCATCTGCGGCCTGCTGGCCAAGGTGCTGGAATCCAACGGCAGCGACGGCTTCCGCGGCGTGCGCGCCCGGTTGGCGGACATCGTGGCGCTGCGCAACCTGATGTGGTCGCTGACCGAATCGCTGTGCCACAACCCGGAACCGCGCCGCGACGGCTCGGTGGTGCCGCGGCTGGAAGCCGCCGCCACGGTGCGCTATTTCGGCACCCAGATGATGTCCCAGCTCAAACCGGTGTTCAACACCATACTCGGCGGCTCGCCCATCATGCAGGTGTCCAGCTGGCTGGACCTGGCCAATCCGGAGCTCAAGGACCTGATCGGCTGCTACTTCCAGGGCACCGACCAGGAGGCGGTGGACCGGCTCAAGCTGATCAAGCTGCTGTGGGACGCGCTGGGCAGCGAGTTCGGCGGACGCCACGAGTTGTACGAGCACAATTACGCCGGCAACAACGAGCAAGTGCGGCTGGACATGCTGCGCCACTGCGAGAGCAGCGGCGTGCTGGAGCAATGCCGCGCGCTGGTGGACGACTGCATGGCCGACTACACGACGGACGGCTGGGCGCGTCCGGGCTGGCAGTTCGACGGCGCTTGCCGCGACCGCGTTTGAACCGGACCGGAAAGGAGGCAAGCATGCTGTACGCAGGCAAATGGGACCGCGCCGGTCTGGATTACCAGGCCTTGAAGAACCAATGGCATGTGGTGGCGCGCGCCGACGAAGTCAGCGCCGAACGCCCCAAGGCGGTGCGGCTGCTGGGCGAGGAACTGGTGCTGTGGCGCGACGGCGCCGGCCAGATCCACGCCTGGAAAGATTATTGCGGCCATCGCGGCGCCAAGCTCTCGCTGGGCTGCGTCAAAAAGGGCGAGATCGAATGCCCGTACCACGGCTGGCGCTTCGACGCCGGCGGCCAGTGCACGCGGGTGCCGGCCCACCCGGATCAGGCCACGCCCTCGTCCGCGCGGCTGATCTTCCGCCACCACGCGGCCGAACGCTACGGCCTGATCTGGGCCAGCCTGGACGCGCCGCAGCGGCCGCTGCCGGTGTTCCCGGAATGGGAAGACGACAGCTTCCGCAAGGTTTTCGCCGGCCCCTACCGCTATCTGGGCAACGCCTTGCGCTCGGTGGAAAACTTTCTCGACGCCTCGCACTTCCCCTTCGTCCACGCCAATCTCAACGGAGACCCGGACGCGCCGGAACCGCTGCCGGACTACAAGGTGTTCAAGGACGAACACGGGCTGCGCACCTCGGAAATCTCGGTGTTCCAGCCCTACGGCGACCACCGCGGCATTCCGGTCACCGCGCGCTACACCTACTCGGTGTTCAACCCCACCACCGCCTACTTCGTCAAGAAGACCGGCGACACCGAACGCTTCTGCACTTTCCTCAACGCCACCCCGGTGGACGAGGCCGAGTGCGTGATCTGGCTGATCGTCGCCATCAACTTCGGCGCCGACTTGAGCGAGGAAAAAATCCTCTACCGCCAGGACATGGTGTTCGAGCAGGACCGGCTGATCGTGGAATCGCAGCGACCGGCGCGGCTGCCGCTGGACATCCAGCAGGAAATGCACGTTCGCAGCGACCGGCTGGGCATCGAATACCGGCGCTGGATCAAGGAACTGGGCCTGCGCGCCGACGCGCCAAACCACGCCGAGCCGCGCGCCGCGGCCTTGCTGAACTGACAGGGAGCAAGCGATGGATGCATTTGAACCCCGCCGCCTCCAGCTGGCCGAGCGCGAATCGAACGCACGCACCTACGCGCGCGGCATAGACCGCGTGATCAGCCGCGGCGAGCTGGCCCGAGTCTACGACAGCGAAGGCCGCGAATACCTGGACTGCCTGGCCTGCGCCGGCGCGCTGCCGCTGGGCCACAACCATCCCTTCGTCCAACAGCGGGTGGCTGCTTTTCTGCAATCCGGCCAGCTGCAGCAGGCGCTGGACATCGCCACCCCGGCCAAGCTCGCCTTTGTCGAACAGCTATATCAGGCGCTGCCCGCCGGCTTCGCCGAACACGCCAAGGTGCAGTTCTGCGGCCCATCCGGCTCCGACGCGGTGGAAGCCGCGCTCAAGCTGTTCAAGACCGCCACCGGCCGACGCCCGGTGCTGGCCTTCCAGGGCGCCTACCACGGCATGACCATGGGCGCGCTGGGCATGATGGGCAACCTGGGGCCGAAACAGGCGGTCAGCGGCTACCCGGCGGAAATCCAGTTCCTGCCGTTTCCCTACGCTTACCGCAGCCCCTTCGGCGCAGACGCCGCCGAGACCGAGCGGCTGTCGCTGGCCTATTTGGAAAACCTGCTGTCCGACCCGGAAAGCGGCGTCGGCAAACCGGCCATGCTGCTGGTGGAGCCCATTCAGGGCGAAGGCGGCTGCATCCCGGCCAGCGCCGGCTGGCTGCGCGGCTTGCGCGAAATCACTGCGCGCCACGACGTGCCGCTGGTAATGGACGAGGTGCAAACCGGCTTTGGCCGCAGCGGCGACATGTTCGCCCATGAATGGGCCGGCATCGTGCCGGACGCCGTCGTCCTCTCCAAGGCGGTGGGCGGCGGCTACCCGCTGGCCCTGGTGGCCTACCACCAGAAATACGACAGCTGGGCGCCCGGCGCCCACGCCGGCACCTTCCGCGGCAACCAGATCGCCCTGGTCAGCGGCGCGGCCACGCTGGAATACCTGCGCCGGCCCGGCGTGCTGGAGCAAGTGCGGGAGGTGGGCCAACTACTGCGCCAGAGGCTGCAAGCGCTGCAAACGCGCTTCTCCTGCATCGGCGAAGTGCGCGGCCGCGGCCTGATGCTGGGCGTGGAGCTGATAGACCCCAACGGCGCGCCGGACACGCTGGGCCACCCGCCGGCCAACGGCTTGCTGGCCAAGGCGCTCAAGCGCGCCTGCCTGGAACACGGCCTGATCCTGGAGAGCGGCGGCCGTCACGGCGCGGTGATGCGGCTGCTGCCGCCGCTGATCATCAGCGCCGACGACGCGGAAGAAATCGTCCGTCGTTTTGAAACCGCGCTGACCAGCCTGTGGCCCGCCGCCCCGGCCGCCGCGCACGCACCGGCCGCCATGGCCTTCTAAACCTGGAGCGACAACATGACGCACACCGTACACGACATCATCGGCATCGGCTTCGGCCCCGCCAACATCGCGCTGGCCATCGCGCTGGAAGAACTGGCGCCGCAGCTGTCCGTGCGCTTCCTGGAACGGCGTCCCTCCGCCGTCTGGCAGCCCGGCATGCTGCTGGAAGGCTCGGACATCCAGAACCACCCGCTGCGCGACCTGGTCACCCCGCGCAACCCGCGCAGCCGCTACACCTTCACCAACTTCCTGCACGAGCACAACCGGCTCTATCAGCACCTGAACCTGCCGCTGCACTACCCGCTGCGGCTGGAGTACGCGCAATACGTCAGTTGGGTCGCAGGCTGCTTCCAGCACCAGGTGGAATACCAGCGCGAAGTCGTCGACATCCTGCCGGTCAACGACAGCGACGGCGCGCTCAACCATTACCGCGTGCTGTGCGCCGACGGCCGCGAGTACCTAGCGCTCAGCGTGGTGTTGGCGCCGGGCCGCACCCCCAACATTCCGGAACCGTTCCAGCGCGCGCCGGACCCGCGCGTGGTCCACCTCAACCACTACCTGCCGGCGCTGGAACAATTGAAAGCCAAAGGCGGCGGCCGGGTGGCGGTGATAGGCGGCAGCCAGAGCGCGGTGGAAATCCTGCTGCACGCCAGTTCCGAGCCGGCGCTGACGCGCGTGGTCGGCGTCACCCGCAACTTCGGCTACCGCCAGAAAGACACCAGCCCCTTCTCCGACGAGGTCTATTTCCCCGCCTTCGTCGACGCCTTCTTCTCCGCCAGCCCGGAACACAAGGCCAGGCTG
This sequence comes from Chromobacterium sp. IRSSSOUMB001, assembly GCF_023507765.1. Classification (NCBI taxonomy): domain Bacteria; kingdom Pseudomonadati; phylum Pseudomonadota; class Betaproteobacteria; order Neisseriales; family Chromobacteriaceae; genus Chromobacterium; species Chromobacterium sp. IRSSSOUMB001. Next base: position 23,144 of record NZ_JALCYU010000009.1, on the reverse strand, counting down.
CGTCAGGAGCTGGTATTCACCAATTACTCGGCCGCCGACATCGACGTGCTCAACCAGCTCTACGTCAAACAATACGCCAACCGGCTGCAGGACAAGGACAGCCTGGCCCTGCTCACCTGCATGGAAGCCGAGGCCTGCGAACCCGGCGCCGACGGCGTCACCCTGCGGCTGCGCCACTTCCTGGGCGGCGACGCGATCAGCGAAACCGTGGACCTGGTGGTGCTGGCCACCGGCTTCCTCGACCTGGGCCGCGGCCCCAAGCGCGAGCCCTGGCCGCGCGTGCTGGAAACGCTGTCGCCGCAGCTGTGCGCCGAGCGCGACACCGTGGACATCGCGCTGGACTACCGCGTGCGGCTGCGCGGCGAGGCCGACCGCGGCGCGCCGCTGTACCTGAACGGCCTGTGCGAATCCTCTCACGGCATGGGCGACGCCGGCTCCTTCAGCCTGCTGGCGCTGCGCTCGCAAGCCATCGTGCAATCGCTGACGGAACGGCTGGAACAAGGATCGCGACATGACGGCGTCCGCGCTTGACGCTCTGCTGGGCGCCGCCACCGGCTGGCAGGCGCGCGCGCCGCGGCTGCTGGCGGCCAAGGCCGACGCGCTGCCGGTCAGTTGCGAACTGGCGGTGATAGGCGCCGGCCTCACCGGACTGTCGGCGGCGCTGGCCGCCGCCGAAGCCGGCTGCTCGGTGGTGGTGCTAGAGGCCGACGCCGTCGGCGGCGGTGCCACCGGGCGCAACTCCGGTTTCGTGGTGCCGGTGCCGGCGCGCTGCGGCCCGCCGGAGCTGCGCGCCTGGCTGGGCCCGCAGGCCGAGGGCTATCTGGCCGGTCTAAGCGAAGCCGCAGCCGAACTGCTGGCGCTGCCGGAAGCCAGCCCGGTCCGCAAAGGCTGGATGCAATTGTTCTCCGCCCCCGGCTCCGCGCAGGCCTCCGCCCTGGCCTGGCGACGGCTGGGCGTGCGCGCCCGCGCGCTGGACGCCGAACAGGCGCAAGCCCTGAGCGCCGCCTCCGGCTATCACGGCGGCCTGCTGTTCGAGGACGGCGGCCAGATCGACCCGCTGGCGCTGGCGCGCGGCCTGGCCGAACGCTGCCGCCAACGCGGCGTGATCCTGCTGGAACGCTGTCCGGCCAAGCTGGTGGAACGGGAAAGCAGAGACGGCATGCACGTGATCCGCACCCTGCGCGGCAGCCTGCGCGCCAGCCGCGTGCTCATGGCCGGCAACGCCTACAGCCGCGACGGCGTCGCCGCCGTCGCCCGCCACAGCGTGCCGCTGACGCTGGCGCTCGGGCAGTTCGAACTGAGCGCGGAACAACAGGCGCGGGTGCTACCCGCCGACATCCCCTTTTCCGACAATCGCCGCGACATGTGGTTTTTCCGCAAAATGCCGGAAGGCCAATTGCTGACCGGCCTGTTCGCGCTGAGGCCAGACGCCGAAACGGAACAGTACGCCGCCGCCTTGCGCCAACGCGTCCGCGCCGTCTTCGGCCTGGAGCTCGACGCCGCCCCGCGGCTATGGGCCGGACAAGTCGGCCTCACTCCGTCCGGCCTGCCCAGCCTGCGGCGCGTCGGCGACGGCGTTCTGGCCTGGACCGGCTGCAACGGCCGCGGCCTGGCGCTGTCCTTCATGCTGGGCCGAACCCTGGCGCGCCAACTGATCGGCGCCGGCCCGGCCCTATTGCCGTTCAATCCGCGTCCGCTGCGCGGCCGCGCGCTGCTAAAGTGGATGACCGAAGCGGTCATCGCCCACGACCGGCGCCGGCGCGCCCGGCTCACGCCGGCCGAACCTCGCTCGCAAAAGGAAGCTACCCCGTGAGTTCATGCGCCTTCCATTACCAGGAATACTGCTGTAGCCGCCCCGAGCTGATAGACCGGATGATAGCCCGCTACCCGCTGGCGCTGATCAGCAGCGAACACCAGGGCCGGCACCACGCCAGCCACATCCCGCTGTTCCGCGTCGCCGACCGCAACCTGTTCGGCCACGTCGACCGCCGCAACCCCCAATTCCAGGGCCGTGGCCGCTTTCCCGCGCGCCTGGTGTTCATGGGTCCGCAAAGCTATATCCCGCCGGAGGCCTACCGCAGCCGCTTGCTGCCCACCTGGAATTACATTGCGGTGCACATGGACGCCGAGATCGAAATCCTCGACGACCTGGAATCGGCCCGCCGCGCGCTGCGCGACACTTGCGAGCGGCTGCAGCCGCCCCAAGCGCCGTTCCAGTACGACGCCGCAGATCCCCGAGTCATCGCCAACGCGCCGCACATCCTCGGCCTGCGCGTTCATGTGCTGCGCGAGGAAGGCCGCTTCAAGCTGTCGCAGGACAAGACCCCGGCAGACCAGCAGGCGGCGCTGGATCATCTGCTGCGCCGCGACGAAGCCGCGGAGCGCGCGCTGCTGGAAGAACTGCTGCGCTTCGCCGAAACCGCGGAGCCGGCGCATGGCTGAGCCCTCCGCGCTGGCCCGGCGCTTCATCGACAGAGGCGTCGCGCTGGACCCCGGCCAGCGCCGCGCCGCCGACGCGCTGGACGCGCTGCGCCTCCAAGCGCGGACCGCCCCCGCCTGGCCGCTGCGCCGGCCGCCGCCGCAAACCGGCGCCTATCTGTGGGGCGAACCCGGCCGCGGCAAAACCATGCTGATGGATGGACTGTTCGCCTTGTCCACTGCGCCGGCGCAACGCATCCATTACCACCAGTTCCTGCGCGACCTGCACCGCGGCCTGGCCCAGTCCGGCGGCGAGCAAGCCAACTACCTGCCCGCGCTGGCGCGGCGCGTGGCCGCGCAAAGCCGCTTGTTCTGCCTGGACGAATTCCATCTGCACGACATCGCCGACGCCATCCTGATGGAGCGCTTCCTGACCGTGCTGCTGGAAGAACGGGTGCTGGTGATCCTGACCTCCAACTACGCGCCGGAGCAACTGCTGCCGGACCCGCAACTGCACCGCTACGCGCTGCGCGTCATCGCGCTGATCCAGCGCCACATGCAGGTGTTGCACCTGGACGGCGAGCGAGACTACCGCTACCGCGAAGCCGCCGCCGGCGAACACTATCTGCACCCTTGCGGCGCGGAAGCCGAACAGCGCCTGCGCCGGCTGCTGCAAGAGCAGGGCCGGGCCGTGGGTCCCGCCGCCGCCGTCTCGCTGTCCGGCCGGCCGCTGCCCGCTCGGGCGCAAAGCCCGGACTGCGTCTGGTTCGACTTCGAAACCATCTGCCTGGGCCCGCGCTCGCATCTGGATTACCTGGAGATGTCGGAACGCTGGCACACCGTCATCGTCTCCGACATCGCCCAGGCGCAGTTGAACAAGGCGGACGGCCTGCGCCGCTTCATCTGGCTGGTGGACGTGCTCTACGACCGCCGCCAGCGCCTGCTGCTGATTTCCGAACGCCCCATCGAAACCATGCTGCGCGAAGTCACGCTGTCCGCGGACACCCACCGCACGCTGAGCCGGCTCGCCGAAATGCAATCCGCCTCCTTCGCCGCCGCCGCCCCCATCGAAATGAGCCCGCTATGCCAATAGTCAGAATCGAAGACGCCGCCGCGCGCACGCCGGCCCAGCGCCAAGCCATCGTCCACTGCGTCTACGACGCGCTGCGCGCCGTGTTCGGCGTCAGCGACGAAGAGCTGCAGGCGCGCTACCAGCGCTTCGCGCCGGAAGATCTGCTGCCGCCGGGCGGCGACCCGGACTACCTGCACATCGAGATCACCGTCTTCGCCGGCCGCAAACCGGAGACCAAGAAAAAACTCTACGCCAAGCTGGCCGCCGACCTGGCCGCGCTGCTGGACATCCCGCCCGCCTCGGTGCTGATCCTGCTGCGCGAAGAGCCGGCCGAAAACTGGGGCATGCGCGGCGGCCAGGCCGCCAGCGAAATCGATTTCGGCTACGCCATCGCCGTCTGATGAGCCAGGACCCGCAGGCCCTGCGCCAAACGCTGGGCAGCTTCGCCACCGGCGTCGCCGTCGCCTCGGGACTAGAGCCTCAAGCAAGAGCGAGACAAGGCGAAAACGCGCGCAAGCGCGCACCGTTCACGCAGGAACGCCACGGCGCGCCGCTGATCGGCGCGGCCAGTACCATCAAACCCATCCCCTAGCCACTCTGGAACCGCAAACATGACGCAAAACAGCAAACACGTCCTGCGCAGCCTGATAGCAAGCCGCTCCGGCCTGCTGGTGCCCGGCGCCTACAACGCGCTGAGCGCTCGCATCGTTGAAGACCTCGGCTTCGGCGCGCTTTACCTGACCGGCGCCGGCCTGACCAATATGCAGCTGGGCCTGCCCGATCTGGGCTTCGTCGGCCTGAAAGAAGTGGCGGACCAGGTGTCCGCCATCCGCGACGCGGTGTCCATCCCCATCATCGTCGATGCCGACACCGGCTTCGGCAACGCGCTCAATGTGCGCCGAACCGTGCGCGTGCTGGAACGCGCCGGCGCCGACGCCATCCAGCTGGAAGATCAGGTACTCCCCAAGAAATGCGGCCATTTCGCCGGCCAAAACCTGATCAGCGCCGCCGAGATGTGCGGCAAGCTGCAGGCGGCCGCGGAGGCGCGCCAGGATGAAAACCTGCTGATCATCGCCCGCACCGACGCCTGCGCGGTGGACGGCATAGACGCCGCCATCGAACGTGCCGGCCGCTACGCCGAGGCCGGCGCCGATGTGCTGTTCATCGAAGCGGTGCGCGAACTGGACGACATCCGCCGCCTGCCGGCGCTGTTCGACCGCCCCCTGTTGATGAATATCGTCATCGGCGGCAAAACCCCGGCGCTGAGCGCCGCCGATCTGAAGGAACTGGGCTACGGTCTGGTACTTTACGCCAACGCCGCGCTGCAAGGCGCGGTGCTGGGCATGCAGCGGGCGCTGGGCGCGCTCTCCCGCGACGGCATCCTGCAGGAAGACCCGCAACTGGTGACCCCGTTCGCCGAACGTCAGCGCCTGGTCAACAAGCCGCTCTACGACGAACTGGACGCGCGCTACGGCGCGGCCGGGCGGGATTGAACGCGATCTGGCCGCGACGAAGGGCGGCCCGCCCTTCTATTTGATTTCGTCTTTGATGAAATACAGCTCGTGGTCCGATTTCAAGCCCAGCTTCTTGATCGCGGACTGCTTTTGTCCGCTGATGGTTTTGATGCTCTTCGAAAATTTATCGGCGATTTCGCTTACGGTCATCCCATCGAGAAAGCAACGCAGCACCTCCAGTTCCCTAGGGGACAAGGCGGACAAGCGGACCACCCGGTTCATCGCATCCGGCGCATGCGTGGAACTGTCGGCGGGCACACTGTCCGCCTGCTGAGCCTGCGCCAGTTCCAAGGCCATTTCCGCCGTCAAATAGACGCGCCCGGTCACCGTCACCCGGATCGCCCTCACCAGTTCGTTCAAGTCCTGCTGCTTGCCGACGAAGCCGCGCGCGCCGGCCCTCAAAGCCAAGGACACTGTGGCGGTATTGTAATAAGAAGACATGATCAAGATCGCCACCTCCGGAAAACGCGCACGGATGGCGCGGATGAGGTTCAAACCATCCATGTCCTGAGGCTGCAACGCATAATCCAGCACCAGCACATCCGGCCTATCATGGTTCAACGCCGCCAGAAAAGAGCGGCTGTCGCCAAAACAGCCCGCCAAGTCGATATCGCTCTCCTGCGACAACCTAAAGCCCAACCCCTGCCTGACCACCTCATGATCGTCCAACAACATCACTTTGATTTTTCTTTTCTTCATCCCCCCTCCATGGCAATGAAAATCATTTCAGCATCAATTAAAACATCCGCCCTTTTAAAAATACACTCAAACGCAGCATGCGCAATCTTCGCGCCACAGCCACATCCGTCTCTATTCCGTCAAAAACACACTACAACATTTCAAGAACCGCCCGTGATAAAGGGTAAAGCATGGCAAAACCCTGCATTTTATAAACAAATGCCATGCAAAAAAGCAATCAAGCGAAATGGGTATTTTTCAAAAATAAAAAAAGACAAGTCCATACCATGCATGTGCCGCTACGTTTCCACATCTTTTTTTGCAAAAGGCTAAATTCCTTGATAAATTCGCGTCAACAAGACCATTCTCAAACCTATGGCGTTCACTAAAACCTGTTTACATTCTGCCGCGCGTCGACAACACAGTATTGGAAACCGTATCTTAATATCCATGCGCCGCGATTACATTTTGCTTGCCCCGTAGTTTCGCCTTATTTCGCGCGATTATCCACTCTTAGCGCCTATTCCCACGCCACGCTAGTCGTATTGCAATCCAATGTTTTCGAGAGCATGCATCGTAAAACGGCCTGACCGACTATAATACTCAAGCAAACACATTCAACATGGCAATCGCATGGCAAAAAACACAACCATCAGATTTAATCTACTCTTTATCGCCATGCCTCTGCGCCATGTCATTAATACTACGATGTATGCCATAGCCTGGCCGGCGCTGCTTATTTTCTGCTTGTGCGCGTCCAGCGCGACCAGCCGGGCGGAATCTCCGCCCTATACCGCGGAAGAAACCGCCTGGATCAAACAGCACCCCATCATATACTATTCCATCGACCCTTACTGGCCATTGGAATATATTGAAAACGGCAGCCACAAGGGACTGAGTTGCGCCTATTTGAAAGCCATTGCCAAAAAAAGCGGCCTGCGGTTTCAGTTAGTCTCGACGAAAAACACTCAGGACATGATAGGCAAATTGAAAAGCGGCCAGATCTATCTGGCCACTATGGGCGCGACGCAGCTGATTCCCAAGGAATACGGCATCCCGCTGCTGAATAGCCAGCCCTATGCCTCCACCGCCACCATCATCATCACCAAAGCCGGCGCCGAGGGCTTGTTCAATCCGTCCCAATTGGAGCACAAAGCCGTAGCGGTCAAGGGAGGGGGCGGCTACGAGCAGTATCTGCGCGCGCACTACCCCTATTTGAAGTTGGTGCTGATCAACGACCCAGTGGCGGCTTTGAAAGCCGTCGCAGACGACAAAGTGTTCGCCGCCATCGGCGCGGAAATCGTCTTTCGCCCGGTGCTGCAAGGACGCTTCCCCAAAACGCTGCAAATCTCCGGCACCATGCCGGAAATGTTCACCGGCCTGAACATCAAAGTGGCGCAGCAATACCCGGAGCTGCGCTCCATCATCGACAAAGCCCTGTTGCAACTCAGCCCATCCGAAACCGACGAGATTTTTGACGATTGGGTAGCCGACATCGACTTCGGCAAACCCTCCATGCATCAGATCAGCCGCTACTACCTGCCCGAAATCCTGCTGGTGCTCTGCGTGCTGTCGGTCATGCTCTTCCTGTTTACCCAGGCGCGCTGGGCCAAGCGCCGGGCCGTGGCCAGCGAAGAGGCGAAATCGAAATTCATCGCCATGATGAGCCACGAAATCAGGACGCCGATGAACGCCATCCTCGCCGCTATCGAACTCTTGCAACAAACCCGGCAAAGCAAGCAGCAACAGGAGCTCGCCGCGCTGGCCGGCTCCTCCGCCCTCAACCTGCTGGAACTGCTGGACGATGTGCTGGACACCGCCAAGCTGGAGGCGCGGCACTTGGCGCTGGAAAAACTGCCCACCGATCTGCTGGAGCTGGCCAGAGGGATCAGCGACAGCCAGCGCCTGAGCGCCAGCCGCAAAGGGCTGGCACTGACCCTGGCGGCGGACGGGCTGGAAAACCGCCTGTTGATTCTGGATCCGATGCGCATGCGTCAGATCATGACCAATCTGCTCTCCAACGCCATCAAATTCACCGATCGCGGCGAGGTGGCGCTCTTGATGCAGTTCAATCTGCAAAGCGCGAAATCCGGCAAGCTCCTGGTCACCGTGCGCGATACCGGCGTCGGCATCGCCAAGGCGCAGCAGGAAAAACTCTTCCGCGCCTATAGCCAAGCGGAGCGCTCCACCAGCCGTCGCTACGGCGGCAGCGGCCTGGGCCTGAGCATCTGCAAACAGCTGATCGAACTGATGGGCGGCAGCATTCTGCTGGAGAGCGCCGAGGGCAAGGGCACCGCCGTCAGCTTTGTTCTGCATGTCGATGTTGCCGAGCCCTCCGCCTCCGCCTCCGCCGCCGACGCGCCGGCTCCCCCACCCCGTCCCGCGCCCTACGCCTTGCCGCCTCATCGGCTGCTGGTGGTGGAGGACATGGAGATGAATCAGCAGGCCATCCGTCGACAGCTCGCGCAACTGGGCTGCGTCGCCATCATCGCGGAAGACGGCCAGACCGCCTTGCAACGGCTGCGACAAGGCGAAACCTTCGCGATGATCCTGATGGACTGTAATCTGCCCGGCATCGACGGCTACGAAACCGCCAGGCGGATCCGGCAATTGGAGTCCGAACGAGACCTGCCCTTCACCCCCATCATCGCCGTCTCCGCGATCAGCGATCTGGCGCATAAGAACCGCTGCATCGCCAGCGGCATGGACGGCATGCTGTCCAAGCCGCTCAGCCTGCGGGATCTTGAGGACATTTTACGTCTGTGGTTAATGACGGAAGACTTCGCGCCGACACCGCTGGCCTTGCCCGGTTCGGCGCTGGACCTTGCCCGGCTGTACAGTCAGAGCGCGCAGCGGGATTTGCTCCAGTTCCGGCAAGCCGTCGCCGACCAACTGCCCGAAATCATGCTCCACCACGTGCACCGGCTCAAGGGCGGCGCGTTGACGGTGGGCGCGGAGCCTTTGACGCGGCTGGCCGCCCGGATGGAGCAAACGCTGCAAGCGGAAGGCGAACGTCCTAGCGAGAAAGCCTTGCTGACCTGGCTTCAGGAGTTTGAGATGGCCTTGGCGCAGTGGCGGCGGGATGAAGCGCCAGAGGACGGCGCTTAGAACCTGTTCATAGTCTGCTGCGCGTCGGCGATACGGCCTTGAAACCGGCTTCGAAATGCTCATGTACCACCTGTACATTTCGCTTGCTCAGCTGCTTTCGCCTTGTCCAGCCCTTGCTCGCGAGATCGTAAACAGGTTCTAGCCGCTCTTGCCGCCGCACTGATCCAACACCACCCGAATCTCGTCGCCCAGGCCCACCCGCACCATCGAGCGTCCCGTCAGCGGCGCCAACCGCGCCGCGCTGCCCGGCGCTTGTATTTTGGTGCTGCCGGTTTTGCCGCCGCAGGCCTCGTCCTGCAGCAGCCAGAAAGCCGCATTGCCGGTATTGCGGAGAACGCCGCCTTCCAAATGGAAATCCAGATAGGCCGCGCGCGGCCGGACAATCAACACGCTTCCCAACGAGACCGGGTAATCCGTCCACGCCCCGGCTCCGCGCACGTTCCGCGCGGCGGCTGCCGTTGTCGCCTCCTCCACAAGCAAGCGGTAGTAGCGTTCCCGCGTCTCCATCGCCGCGCCGCGATAGCGCAGCTTGATCGCGCCGCTGGCCCCGGCCCGCAGCGTCAGCCTCGCCGGCGCCACGGCCACTGTGGCCGCGCCGACATCCTCCGCCGCTCCGAAGCTCGACTCCAGGCCGGCGAGAGGCCGCAAGCTGACGCGATAGTCGTGCGGCTGACGAGAATCGTTTTTCAGCTCAACCCGCATTTCGCTCTTATCGGCATCCAGTTCAAGCAAGGGAGCCATCTGCAAAGACCAGGCCGGCAGCGCCGGCAACGCGCACAGCAGCGCCAACAAGGTCTTGCCTCTACTCATAGCCATCTTCGTTTCCTTCCGTCGGAGCGCGGGGCCGTGACGGCCCTGCGCACCGCCTCTGCTTATTTGGCCAGCTCCAGGCCCATCTCCACCCGCACCGTGCCCGCGCCCAACGCGCGGCCGTACCATGGGGCGCCCAGGATTGTCTGCAGCGACGCCGGATCGTCCAGTTGGAACCACACGCTGAACGGCAGCTTCCGCTTCTCCAGCCCCAAGGCGGAATCGCTGCCGTCGTCCAGCCAGGCGGCGGCGCCCAGATCATGGCTTACCGTGCCGGAACAATTGTCCGGCTCGCGCCGGCCGCCGCCGGCGGCGTCGAACGTGACCCAGGCCGGAAACAGCACCCCTTGCCGCTCATCGGCCTGCAGCGCGAAGCGGCACATTCCTTCCCGCTGGCCGGAGCCGTGCCTGCTGTCCAACGACAAACGCGCCTTGACCGCGCCCAGGCTGCGCTGGCTCAAATACCGCCGCGCCGCGCCGCGTTCCAACGTGCCCGACGGCGGCAAATTGGCCATTTGCGCGCGGATCAGGTAATCCAGCCGGATACGCCCGTCCGGCGCGCCCACCCAGCCGCTGCCCCGATTCGAACCCTCGCTGGCCGGCAGCACCGAAACGCTGGGCTTGGGCTGATAGATCCGGCCAGTGGCGTACTTGGCCCCGGCCGGAGGCGACGCGCCCGGCTTGTCTTCACTCAAGGCCGCGCCCAGTTCGAGCGCGCGCGTGGCGCGGTCGCCATCGTCAAAGCTACGCGTCGGCACCTCCACCATGATGGTTTCGCTGCCCTGCGGCAGAGTGACCGCGCCCCAATCGCCGGTATTCAAGCCCGACGACAGCACGCGCTCCCCGTCTGTCACCGTCACCCGGCCGCCCTCGTAACCATCGTCCTGCGCTTGGCCATCCTGCGGCCGGGTCCGCAGCCACAAAGTCAGCGCCTGGGGCGCCGGCGCGTTCAAACGCAGCCGGTAGCGCAGCGGCGCGCCAACCACCACATCGTCGCCGGCCTCCAGCGACTCCAGCCGCCAATTCGGCACAATCGAGAAATCCTTGTTCAACGTCTTATCCCCCTCCAGGCTGGCCGAGACGCGGTAGCCATCGCGGCCGCCGCTCACTGACTTGGCCTTGACCCCCAGCGCCAACGCCACCTGGTCGCCCTTGGCCGGCCGGAAAGTAAATACGCAATCCTTGTCGCAGCGCGGCGGAATCTGCGCTCCCGAGACTTGCAGCGTCGGTTGCTCCAAACCCCAGGCCGCGCCTTGACCCGCCACGGTAACGGTCAGGTTCCGCTCGCCCAGCGATACGCCTTCGGTGAAAATTTTGTATTCCAGCGCCTCCCCTACCCGGCCTTCGTCCGGGCCATCAAGGGAAACCAATTTCAAATCCTTCTCCACGGCATTCACCGAGGCATAAGACCAGCCGGAATAGTTGTACTCGCAGGAAACGGTTTTAAGACCGGTATAACCCCCAGTCTTGGTCCAGAGTTTGAACCTCACCGGAAACTGATATTGGCTGGGCTGGATTTCCAGCGTTTGACGCCACTTCAAGGGCAGCATGCCGATGTATTGGCCCCTGTTATCCCTCAGCTCCACGGATGCAGGGTCGCCAAACAGACCGCTGGCAAGATTCAGATCGCACTCCAAGGTGTGGTCATGCCCAGACACCGCGGGGCCATCAATGATATCGACCGCGAATTCCACCTCGGTCTCCAAAGCCGTGCTCACCATATCCGGACTGACGCTGACATGCTTGATCCTCGCCGCGTCATACTCAAACCAGCGGAACCATTGCGGTGCCGCGTGACCGTTGAAGGTCACGCCAACGTCCTTGGTGCCGGGGCCATGATCGATGGTGCAGCTCGAATTGCCGAAGCAGGCATGCTTGAACTCGAAGGTCAGCGCCTGGGTGCCCACCGGCAGTTTCAGCGTCTCCAGCAAGGAGATGTCTTGCTCGCCAAGGATGGCCGGCGAAAACTTCACATGCGCTTGTTTCCCCAATACCGAATCGCTCACCTGGCCAAACACGATTTCATCCGGCCCGCCCGCCACCACCTGCTCGTTCAGCACCAAATTGATCGAGGCCGGCAGCTCCTTCATCACCCCTTCGTGGCGAGTGCCGAAGACGAAGCTCACCTGCCCGCCCGCCTCAAGCGGCTTGGGCGCGTCCAGCGGCAACGCCAGGACATCATCGCGCTCCCCGGAATAAAACACAGCCTCCATCCCCTGCGCCTGGCGGCCACCTCCGGCCAAAGGCCAAAACAGCTCCACCGTCTTGGCGCCGGCAAACTGCGCCAGCTCCACGCTCTCCCCCAGCCTATGCCAAGGCTGCGCGCCCACCCGGAAACGCGCCTGGGGCAGCGCCTGCGAGCTGCGGACGCTGAAGCGGACGCCGCCGCCGCTCTTGGCCTGGGACTCGCCCTCCACCGAGCGCAGCGCGCACACCCGCCCATCAACGCCGTCCACCGTTTCCCGGCGACAAGCGGCTAGCGGCGGGCCCAGCCGCAGCATCGCGCTTTTCTCCGCCATCGCCTGAACCGTCGCCGGCTGACCGCGGCGCTCCGCCTCCAGCGTCAACAGCTGCCGGCCGCCCAGGGGCTGTCGCAGCCACTCGGCAAAGGCGCGGTCATTGAACACAGGATGGATCTGCCCCGCTTGCCGCTGTGCGCGGCCGACGCTGACCCGCCCCTGGCGGTCTGCTAAACCGGCGACGAAAGCCATCGGCAGCGCCTGCCGGGCTTGCAGCTCGCCGCCATGCGCGGCGCCGGCCTCGGCTTCCACATACCAGGTGACGGCGCGCTGGCCCGCCCGCGGCCGCCGCGCGCCGTACAGGCTTTGCCCTTGCTCGGCTTGCAAGGTAGTGATGTAGTGCTGCTGGCTAGGCTGATCCTCTATCGTCAGCAGCTTGAGCGCGGCAATCTTGGATTGCGGCGCCGGCAGAGAGCTTGCCGTCAAGTTCAGCGCAAAGCGGTCGCCCTGATGCTGGCGGCCATTGGAATAGAAATAAGCGTCCACCAGCGTGGACAAAGACTGCCCGGCCGCAAGCGCCGACGGCCCGCGCGGCAAGCCGTCCACGGCCGGCAGAAACAACTCCAACTCGCGGGCTCCGCTGATCTCGGAGACGGCCACGCTCTCGCCCAAGCGATGCCACTCCCGACCCACGCGAAAACGGCTTGCCGGCAACGGGCGCTTGGCGCGAACCAACAGGCGGATGTCGCCGCTCGCCCGGATTCCCGCCGTCATCCGGCGCAACACGCAGCGCTGGCCGGCCACGCCGTCCACCGTGTCCGGCCGGCACGCCTGCCCCTCCGGCGCGGCAAGCGTCAGCCTGGCCTGCTGGCTGGCGTTCAATTGATAGCTCACTGCGTCCCCGCCGCTGCGCAAGCCCTCCACCGTCAAGCGCTGCTGCCCGCCCATAGGCTGACGCAGCAAAGCGGCGAACGCGGCTTCGCTGAACACCGGGTTGAGATAGGGAGCGGCGGCGCCGAGGCCGGCCCGCACCTGGCCCTGAGCATCGGCAAAGCCGGCGAAACCGCCGGCGGGGCTGGCATGCCCCAGCTGTTGCAGCGCGAACAAGGGCGGCCTACTGCCGCTTTCCAGATACCAGGCGGCGGCGCGGCTGCCGTCTTGCGGATGGCGCTCGCCGTAAATGACTTGGTCCTGGCTGCCGCTGACGGTGGTCACGTACTGGCGGCCGCTGGGCTGATCGTCGATCAACAACAGGCCCAGCCGCGAATAACGCCGCTGAACTTGCGGCCTGCCGCCGCCCATCGCGGGCAATTGCAGATTAAAGCGATCGCCGTTGAACAAGCGCGAACGCGAGTAAAAGCCCGCCTCAATCAAGCTATCCAGGCGGATCTTGGGATGGGCGGCGATAAAGGACTGCAACTGCTCCGCCGCTGGCGGCACAAAGAACACCTCCACCGCCTTGGCGTGGGCGAAAGCGGCGATGGGCACGCTATCGTTGATATGACGCCATTCGCCGCCCACCCGGAAACGGGCCTTGGGCGTCGCCATCATCTTGGCGCGCACGGTGAACATCAGGTCGCCGCCGCTGTTGGCATTGCTTTGGCCGGAAATGGAGCGCAACACGCACAGCTTGCCGGCCGCGCCCTCCACCGTGGCGTCGCGACAGCTATTGGCCGGAGCGGGGTTGAGAATCAGATGGGCGCGCTTGCTCACCTGAGTGACGAAGCGACGCTCGCCGCCGCCCGCCAGCGTTTCCACAAAAGACAACTCGCGCGACGCGCCGGGCGCCGCCTTGGCGATGGTGTCGAAAGCCAATTCGCTCAGCACCGGGTTGACTTGGCGGCCTTGCGTCGGCTTGAAACCGTCGCCGCTCAGGCCAACGGCCGCGCCGCGCGCGTCCGCCATGCCGCGAAACGCTTGCAGCGGCTGCAATTGGCTGATGTCCCGGACCTGAGCGTCCGGCTTGTGGGTGTACCAGACGGCCACTTTCTTAGCGCCGCCGCGCGGCGCGCGCGCGCCGAAAATAGCCTGGGCCTGGCTGCCGGGCAGGACCCCGCCGCTGCTGCCCAAGGTGCTCAGGTACTGGGTACCGGCCAGCCGGTCTTCAATCAGGATCAGATCCTGCTGGCTGCGCCACTCCTGCCGGGCCGGCGCAGGGACCGGCCGCGCCGGAATCTGCTCCGGCCGCATGCCGGGCGCGGGCAAGGGCACGGCTTGCAAAGCGCCAGCCTGCGCCGTCTGCGCCAGCCCCGCACCAATGCCGGCCATCAATATCAGAGTTGAGATCCAGTATTTCATTTCAGTCCGTCTGTCCTGCTGGGATAGGGTGATGAGGTGATTGCGCATGCCGGTTCAGCCTTCCTCGTCGCGCAGCGGCGCATAGACCCGGCCCGCGTCCCGGCCATAGACAATCTTGCCCAGCCAGGCCGTGGCGCCGGCGTCCTTCAAATCCAGATTGACCCGCAAACGCTCCTCGGCTTCCGGCTCGACGCTGACCTCCGGATAGCGTTGGTCCACGTCGATGGCGAAGTTGCCCTGCTCGTCGGTCTGGGCCTGGCCAATGTGGTTGCGCACCATCACGTGGCGCAGCGGCGCGCCGTCGGCGCGGGTCAATTGGCCAAACACCGTCACCATCGGTTTCACCTTGGGCGTCACCCGCACCACATTGCCCGGGTAAAGCGTGTACTCGCGGTCGGTATCGGACACCTCGTAGCTGGCCTTGCCGCTTTCCGCGTCGCGCACGTAAAAGTGATACGTGTTGTACGCCGGCACCGCGATCAGGTTGCGGCCCTGACGCAAGCTGTAGGCCTGCTCATTCAACACCGCCTCCAGCGCGCCGTCCGGGGTCTCGGGCACGTCGACGACAATCCCGGCCTCCTCCTGCCCGCCGCCGACGGCAAGCACGCCGCCGCCCCAGGCCAGGCCGCCCTGCAAATTGACGCTGGCGCTGCGGCTGTCTTGATCCACATCCGCCGACACATTGCCCTGGCCGTAGCGGCCGTTGAAACCGACATAAGCGCCGTAGCTGGAAGACTGGCCGCCCGCGCCCTCGCGGCTGATGCTGGCATTGACGCCCGCATCGTCGATCACGCTGTTTTCAAACGATTTGCTGGCCGACAAGTCCAGGGTGTCGCCGCCGTCCCGGTGCGACATGCCCACGCTGACATTGCCGTCGATGGCGAGGTTGAAGGTCAGCATCGCGTAATACTGCTGATCGGCGGCCTTGCCGTTGAGATTGCGGCTGGTGCCAAGCTGCAACTGGGCGCCGCCCCATTTGCCGTTGTACACCTGCCGCGAATAATCGGCGCGCATGTATTGGTAGCCGCTGCCCCGGTCCCGGTCGTAGCTGAGATTGAGCGAGCCGGCGTCGACGTTCCAGCCGCGCAAATTGAAATTAGCCCCCAGCGAATCGTAATCGCGGGCGTAGAAATTCAAGCGCCGGCCCTTCGCGCCGCGCTCTCCGGTCAGCCACACGCTGCCAACGCCATGAGGCAAAGCCAGATTGAGCGTGCCCACCCGCCGCCGGGTGCCGTCGCTAGCCAACAGGTTTTGCAGGCTGGCGCGGACGGCGTCGGACAACTGCCAGGAAGCGAACCCCTCCTCCACCGTGGTCTTGTCGTTTTGGTACAGCGTCAGATTCCAGTCCACCTCATGCCAGAGCGCGCCCACCGACAAGCCGAACAAGGGCCGGTACGCACCGCCCTCGTCCGCTGCGCCCTGATCGCCGTAGCGGGACATCGCCTCGCCGGCGCCGCCCCACAGCTGCCAGTTCAAACCGTCGCGCAAGCTGGAGCCGCCCACCGGCTTATTGATGCGGTACACGCGGCGGCTCTGCACCTGACCGGCCACCAGCACCTCGACCTCCACATCGTAAACGCCGGCCTGCAAGGCCGAAGTGTCCAGCCGGTGATTGCCCATGCCCAGCCGCTGCGTGCTCAACAAGCGGCCCTCGCGCTTGACCCGCACCTCGCCGGTGGCCGGCAAATAGACATCAATGGGATTCAAGGACTGGCTGGCGTCCAGCTTCAGAGTCTGGCTGACGTTGCCGTAGGAAAAACCGTACATCCGGCTGCCGTTCAGCGTGGACACATTGCCCAGGCTCTGCAGATTCCAGCCGTCCACCATGCCCAGCGCCAGCCGTTTGCCGTCGATATCGCGCTCATACATGATGCGATCCAGCGTTACGGACTGATCCGCCGCGGCATCGTCCAGATAAGCGGAGCCCATCACATTGACATGGTCTACGCCCAAGGAAGTGGTGTTGTCGAAGGTGAGATAGCCTGAGGAATGCCCACGGCCCTGATTACGCGAGCTATAGCCGTTGAACGCGTACTTCAGCACGCTGGACAGCCCTCCCGACGACGGCGCTTGCAACGTCGATTCCCGCAGATGGGCGCTATCGGCGGCGAAACCGTCCGGATCGAGAAACAAATCCACCCGCATCGCCATCATGTCCAATTGCAGACGCTCAGTGGCATCCAGGCTCAACGCCCCGTCCGGCCCAAACGCCCGCCCCGCCGCCTCCTTCAACGCCCGCACCGCGGACGGGCTCAACACGCTTTTGTTATTGGCCAGCAGCGGATTGATCTTCTCCAGCCGCATCAACCCATCGGCCTGCAATCTCACCGTCAGCGTCGCCGAAACCACGCCCTCGTCCGAGGCATGCAGCGCCGAGCGCGCCACCAGCGGCATGGACACGCCTTGCCGCAACATGTCCTTGATCTCCGCCGACAAGGCAAGCTTGTTTAACTGCACTTGCCGCGCCAGCGGCCTGCGCGCGGACTCCGCCTCCGCGGTCAGCCCCCCCTCCGCGCAAGCCGTCTCCGCCAATATCAGCGCACTTAAAAAAGCCATCCAGTTTTTAAGATCGATACGCCGCGCACACATCATCTCGTCTCACCCAAACGCCTTGCCTTCATCGTCGCCCTCATACGCCGTTCCGCGGCGCGTCTTTTTCCGCGTCGATGAATTTCCCATCCTGTTGCAACATCACTTTGTCCTGATTGCCGCTGCTGTCTATCGTCTTGAAATTCACCGCATAGCCCGGCCCAATCCAGTAACGCTCCTTGCATACCTCGCCCAGCCGTTTGTCCTTGCACGGCCCATAGGCAATCGCTTGAAACGACACATTGCCCTGGTTTTCCAAATGGCCGCGCCGATAGGCGTAAGCGAAACGCGGCCGCTTTGGCAGCACCAACAAATTGGTCCTGATGCCCGTCAAAAACTCGACATCGCCGCTTTTTTCGGAATCCGCGCCCTCGTCCGCCAAACCCAGCAAGGCGCTTTTCCAAGTCACCTTGTAATAGCGCTCCCGCTCATCCTTGGGGCCGTTGTAAATGAAGCGCACCGCCTGATCCTGCCCCGCCGCCAGCAATACCCGCGCCGGGGTGAATTGCAGGCTGGCCCCGTCAGCCTTCACCTCGCGCGCGCCCTCATACGGCGAATCCACCTGCGTCACGCTCACCGACAACAAAGACGCCCGCTGCTCGGTGTTCCTGACATGGATGCTGACTTCCGCTTTATTGGACGGAATCGCCGAGGTCATATCGGAAACCTGAATCGCCCCGGCCAAGGCCGGCAATAGCAAATAGAGCGCAGCGCAAAAATTCAACCACCATGGCATAAGCCAGAACTCCTCAAAATAAAAAGGGAGCCAGGCTCCCTTTTATTGGCGCTACCATTTGAAATCAGCGAATGGAAACTTGGCTGCTTTCGTCTTCGCCTTTTACGGTTTTCTGCCAAGAGGCATCCAGAATCAAATCGAATTTGCCGACATACTGGCCATCGCTGAGTTTCGAAGCCTCGGTCACGATGGCGCCATTGGCATCCTTGCCGCCGGCAAACTCCGCCTTCAACTGCGAAGTGCCTTTATTCTCACCGGCCAGGGCGGCGACTTTCGCAAACTCGCCAAATCCGGACAAACCGTTCAAATCCTGCGGCTCCGCCGTCAGCTTTACCTGTTTGCCGGCATGGTCCGTCACGCTGAGATTGAAATCCATTTCACCGATAGAAGCGGTATGGCTCAGTTGATGCTGCACCGAAGAGGCTTTCACCTTGTAACCGCTGATGGTGTATTCATCCGAATTCAGCATGCGGATATCAAAATCCAGGTTTTTAGATTCGATGGTTTTGGAAATCGGGCTGTACACAAAATGCACATTCGGCTTTTTAGCCGTGATTTCGATAGCGTGGGAGCTATCCTTATCCGCGGTCACATCCCATTCGGCGGAAGCGCGGGTGGAACCGGGAACGGCGTCGGCG
Source organism: Chromobacterium sp. IRSSSOUMB001 (assembly GCF_023507765.1). Taxonomy (NCBI): domain Bacteria; kingdom Pseudomonadati; phylum Pseudomonadota; class Betaproteobacteria; order Neisseriales; family Chromobacteriaceae; genus Chromobacterium; species Chromobacterium sp. IRSSSOUMB001. The sequence continues at coordinate 4,824 of NZ_JALCYU010000009.1, read as the reverse complement.
GCATGAGCGCCGACGCTGAATACCGCAGCCAGCAAAGCAGGCAGCACGACTTTATTCATAATTTCGCTTTCAATGACAATTCGGAAAATAAAAGCTGTAAATACAGTCAACAGCTGTATCTGGCCTGTCATTATCGAAAAGCCGCCGGTCAAACTCTATAAGAGCACTCTCAAAATACCCGGAGGGCTGGAACCTGAGAGCCTGTTCAAAGTCTCGCGAGCAAGGGCGAGACAAGGCAAAACACCGGAGAAAGCGAAATATAGAAGTGGAATATGAGCACTTCGAAGTGGCGCTCACCCTGCCGCGGCTCACAAAACACAGCAGGCCATAAACCGGTTACAACAGCCAGCCCACATGGGCCGGCTGCCCCTCCCCGGCTTAGAACCTATTTACGATCTGCTACGCGTCGGCGATACAGCGTTGAAAGCAAGCTCAAAATGCTCATGTACCCCTTGTACATTCCGCTTTTTCGCTCGTTTTCGCCTTGTCTCGCTCTAGCTCGCAAAATCGTAAACAGGTTCTTAACTCCTCTTCTTCTTGCGCCGCAACTTGCGCGGCAAGGCTTCCAACTCATCCAGGCTGAGATGGAGGCGGTTCACCGCCTCCACATGCCTCGGCAGGTCCACCTGCTCCACCCCCAGATTCAACAACAACTCCAGATAGTTGAAGAAGCTCTTGCACATGCTGCGGCGGAGGCCGCGTTGGCTGAAATCCATATCGCTGGCAATGCGGAACAACAGGCCACGCGCCGAGTGCTGGCGGTTGAGTTTCAGCATCTGCGCCAGATGGGCGGCGTACTGGCGGCCCAAGGCGCAAGCTTCAAATTCATCCTTGGCTTCGGCAGGCTGCCAGTAATGCGGATAGGTGCGGCCTTTGATACGGCGGATGAAGGGCAGGCTGAGGTCTTTGGCGTGGGGACCGGCAAAGCGGTAGCGCGAGCGCGGCCCTAGCGGTGGGAGTAGAGAGGCGTCCTGATGGACGTCTTGGGTTTCAGTAGCGGACGGAGAAAGTTCGATGCCTAGCACCGGACGGACAAGCTTTACCATTTGCAACCTCCTGAGCAGAAGGGCCCGGCCGCAAAGCGGCAAGGCGGGCACATGACAAGAGTTGGTCTACCGGTGAATGCTTGCGCAAGCCGGTGCGCCCATAAGGACGCCACTTGCCACGGCCCACCCGAATAGGCAAAGCAATGGCAACGGATACGCTGTGGAAACAGCGCATCCGCGACAAGCATTCATTATCGGGAGACCAATCCCGAGCGCCGCGATTGCTGCGGCGCGGGGGCTATTGTTGGGGAGCAGCGGGAGAGCGTCAAGCCGGCGGCATCCGGCCAGGAAGGAATAGCCGCGCCTGGCGCATTGCGCGCGGGGGATTCAAACCATCGCTTGGGCTAGGAAGAGCGTTAAATCGGCTGTTCAGGCTGCTTCGCAAAATGCCGGCGCACCCACTGCTCGCACACCAACCAAAGCTGCGGCGCGCCTTTCTGGATCACCGGGCCGTAACGGGACAGCACCTGCTCCAGCGAAACATCGTTTTGCGTCCAAGTCCCGCCGCCGGTGAAAACATTGATCAGCAAAGGCTGGAAACGGTCCAGCGCCTTGGCGAAACAGGCGTCCGCGCTTTCCGCGCGCTCAAATTCCCGCCACAAAGCCAGCAGCTCAGCGCCCTGCTCCGGCGGCAGCAAGCCAAACAAACGCTCCGCCGCCCTCGCCTCCGCTTCCGCCTGCGCCCCAGGCGCGGCCTGGCCGTGGATGGGAAAATCGCCGGCGTCCACCTCCACCACATCGTGCAGCAGCAGCATCTTGATCACCCGCTCGGTGTTGACCGGGCCGCTGGCGTAGTCGCCCAGCAGCAAGGCGTACATCGCCAGATGCCAGGAATGCTCGGCCGAGTTCTCCCTGCGGCTCTGGTCCAGCAACGGCGATTGCCGCAACACCGACTTCAAGCGGTCTATCTCTCTCAGAAAATTCAGTTGCCGTTCCAAGGCCGATACTTGCATCGCTTATCCCGTATTCAGATCTGTTACGCCACGGAGGGGGATTATAGCCGCAGCCCGGGTCTTCGCCCCTGCTCAGAGTCTCGCATGCAAGGGCGAGACAAGTCGAAAACGAGCGGGGAAGCGGAATGTACGAGTGGTGCATGAGCATTTAACAAGACCCCTGATCCCGCCTTGCGCCTCCTTGTCGTACCACTGCCGCCGCCTGCGTCGGCGCGCCTTGGCTCGGGTTCTCCATGAGGTCTTGTGAGCGGCTCTTATGGGTGTTTTCCCGGCAATCTTGCGGGAAATTTTAAAAACCACTATTGACAACGGCGCAACTTTCCTTTAAAAATAACGGCGCAGGATTTTCAAGCGTCATATCTATCGATACCTCGTTGCCCATCAAGTTGGTCTTCTTTGTTTCCTTATCTATTCCTTGATTATCATGCCATACGATAATTTTATTGTCCTTAACTGACACATGGAGTGCATTATGGAAACTGGTACCGTTAAATTTTTCAATGACGCAAAAGGCTTTGGCTTTATCACCCCGGACAATGGCGGCGACGATCTGTTCGCTCACTTCTCCGAAATTCGCGCGGATGGCTTCAAGTCTCTGAGTGAAGGTCAAAAAGTAAGCTACACCCGTGCAATGGGCCAAAAAGGCCCGGCAGCAACCGCGATTCAGCCGCTCTAAGCATTAGCGCTGCAATGAAAAAGCCCCTCACGGGGCTTTTTGTATTTTAATGGCTCGGGGTTGCATAAATCCAAAGTGGCAGCAAACCCGCTTGCAATGAAAAGAGGCCTGAAAGGGCCTCTTTTCATTTGAGTTGGCTTGGTTTGATGATTCGCAAGGATGGGAATCGAAGGGGACTTTCGTCCGCCAAACCAGCGCCATGGCAAGTGGATGGACGATGGCTGGCTCACCGCAGATTTCAGACACCGCCCTCCTTCACCCGGCCTATCGAAGCCGGGGCCGTCCACATTGCGTTCAGACAGCACGTCGTGCGGCCTGCTCCAGACTAGCCCTAGCGATTACACGGTGAAATGGCGTGATTGCCGCGAGATACGTCCGCCCCAGTAAGTTATGGCAATGCACAACAGACACCACGACGAGTTCCCTGCCGCCTGCCGCGCCAGCACGCTGCTGGATCGAGAGCCGGAAATCGAGATGCCGATCGTCCTCGCCCATCACCAGTTCCCCGGCGCTCTTCGACAGTAATGGAAAGAAACCGATCACCGGCCCCCGCGCCGCCGCAGCAAGACCGACTGCACGAGACGATTTGACGCCGACTGGCGCCATAATCATGTCCCGTACCCGCGTCAGCGCGCGAATCCACCATGCCTGCCGCTCAAATCCAACGCGCGCCAATATTTCTAGATCGTCGCTGGCTCCCGCCGGCAACTGAACCGCATAAGCATCCAACAGGTCCGCGCTCCTATACAGCGGCGCCAGGATGCTGTCGGAGGGCACCGGTATCGCATAAGCTTTATGGTCATTGCTCATCAACTAAGCCCTCCTCCGCTAGTTCCATGCCCTGTCGGATACTGAACCCGATCAGATCCTCGTAGATCTCCCGCTGCCCGGCGGGCAGTAGTGGCCGCAACGTCTCGCGGCGCTTGTCCGCATCGAACATCGACTCCACCAGCCATCCAGCCAGATATAGCGCCGCAAGGCACCCACCGGCTGTGGCAACCTTGCCCCGACACACAAGCGGCTGTTCAAGCACCTGCAGCCCGAGCTCGAGCAAGCCGTCTTTTGCATCAGGATGCGTCGTGACCCGGCCATCCGGAACCAGTCCGAGCCGCTCGAGAATATAGGCCCCGCCGCAGATCGACCCGATATGCTGTCGTGCCGGATCCAGCTTGAAAGACGGCAGGAAATCAGGGCTGGCGAGTGCAGCCGGTACGCCTTGACGGCCGCTCACGAACAAGACCGCGTCGGCTTGATTGGCATCCGATAGCGGCCCGTGTGGACACACGGTCAATCCGTGCGCGGAGGACAAGCCCTGATGCGCGCCGACGATCCGGACGCGCCAGTCTCCAATGTTGCGGCCCAGAATGTCCCACATCAAAAAGAGGTCAATGTCGGTGAATTGGTCGAATGCCACGAGAACAATATCTTTCACGATGATCTCCATGAGAATTAGCGCCACGCATTAAGCAAATGACATAACATGCTAAAAAATTCATCGTACAAATTTTTCCCATGACATACACAGCCTGTATGGAGCACGCCGATGCGCACACTGAATAGACACGACTGGGTCGAAGCGGGCTTCGACACCCTCGACAAAGTTGGTTATGGAGGAATTTCTGCAGAGAGCCTCGCGCGTCGGCTGAACGTGACACGGGGATCGTTCTATCACCACTTCCGCAACCGGGAAGACTTCGTCCGAACGCTGTTGACCACATGGGAAGACGAGCATGCGGATCGCATGCTCTGCTACGCGGCCAACAGTCGTGGCGTGGGCGAGACCCTGAAGCGCTATCTGAGCATCGCGGCAAAGAAAAGAGCCGGATGCGAAGTGGCGATCCGTGCATGGTCCTTGCACGACCCACTGGTGGCAGAGTTCCAGCAGCGCGTCGATGCAAAGCGTCTGGCGTTTGCGATTGAAACCTCTCGCCGATTGGCGCTCTTCCCTGGTGAAGCCGAGATGATGGGCCTGGCCGCACACCTATGTCTCATTGGAGGCCAGCAGGCCGGACTGAGGCGCGATGCCGAACAGTTCAACCACTTCGTGCAGCGTGCGTTTTCGTTCCTTGAAAAAATGCATTTTCACCGGCGTGCGTGAGGTTTGCGGTGTGCGCCGCCTACACCTCCAGAGCAGTCCAAAAACCTGGAC